>JACQYS010000019.1:300000-404346 GCA_016208105.1 Desulfovibrio sp. | reverse complement strand
GGTTGACTGCAACCGTTACAGCTTTTTACGCCGCATCGGTCTCAAGCGTTTGGCCAATTTCATTAGCGACTTGGCAACGACTTTGCGTGATGAGCCAATCTCCTGGAAATATGTACAGCCACTCTCGGGGGAGTTGAGCCGTTTCAAAGGCAGCCTCAAACTCAACATCCTCAAAGAAAGCTTACATGAAATCCACCCCGTGGACCTAGCCGACATCTTGGAGGAAATGGAGCACGAGCACCGTTTGAACGTCTTCAATGAACTGAATTTGGAACAAGCTTCGGATACCTTAGAAGAAATGGAGCCTCGGGTTCAACGCGAAATCATTGCTAGCATCGGGGATGAAAAGGCAGCCGAACTGATTGATGAGATGACTCCGGCCCAAGCCGCAGATGTGCTTTCGGTATTACCCGCAGCAGATGCTGACGATATCCTAGCGCTGATGGACGAAAAAGATAACGTCGAGAAAATCGAATCGCTCATGGACGAGCATGAGAAAGATATCTCTGATTTTGCTACCGACAGCATCATTACCTTCTCCCCAGAAACCAAGGTTGAGGAAGTCTTCAGCAAATTTCGGGAGGTTGCCAAGGATAAAGATGTGATTTGGTATGTTTACGTGGTATCTGGTGACAACCGGCTGTTAGGCATAGTTGACTACCATTCTATCCTGCGGGCAGCCCCGGATCGGCGACTGGACGAAATTATGGTAACAGGTGTAAAAACACTTCAAATGGCTGATAGGCTGAAAGATGCAACAGCCATGTTCGAGAGGTATGGATTCCGGGCCATCCCTGTTACCGATGAGAATGATGTACTTCAAGGAGTGATCCCTTGGCGGGATGTCATGCGACTCAAGCATATACAAGTATAGTATTTTAACTCTACAATCTCTCTGGTCAATGTACTTCGAGCAGGTGTCAAGAAGACAGACACATAGAGCGTTTCCTGGCAGTTAGATAGGGGCAATCCCCTGAGGCCGAATGATGCCAAGGATAGCCCAAGGCTTCTCTGGAGGGAATATCTCAGGTTGATCCATCATCATGCGAAGGTGCAGGTTACTGGGTTTGAAAAGTCTCAGGAACCTGTGAATCCGGACCATCCACAAACCCGTTGGCTGCCCTGTGGCTGTCTAACCACTGCCTCACTAACTACGCAACCACTGCCACCAAAGCCCTGTTGGCTCCCTGTTGGCAGGACCGCCACTGAAAGCCACAAAACTGTTGGCGGACGCCAAAATGTTACGTTGGCAATCGTTGGCTGGCTAGCCAAAGTCTAATGATTTCAAGAAATTGCTGGCATGGCATTCAAGAGGTCGTCGGTTCGATTCCGTCCAGCTCCACCATCAAATTTCTCAGATTTAAGGCCAGTTAGGATACCCTAGCTGGCCTTCTTCTTTTCCCAAATCCAATCAAGCGCGCAGGTGACATCACCACCTCATTAGAGGTCCTCATTCTTTCTTTGATTGCGGTCTGGTGGGCTGAACAGGCGCGGCGGTCGGCTATCTCGCAAACCAAGATAAGCGATTTTTTAGGGTTACACGCTAACTCTCAAGTGAGTGGCGAAGTTCAATCACCTTTTTAGAAAATTTTGGTGAGGAAACGATCGTGAGTTACATCGTAAGGGCATCGTCCTTTCCTTCGATGTAAACAAAATGTGTACACACAATATGTTGACAGGACTATTATTTTTTTTAAAAATAAAAAAAGATGAAAGTAGATAACTGTTAGGGCGGCTAGGTGGCTATATACTGAAACCACCTCTCCTTGTCGGATTATTGTCTTTATGTTGCTGCCAGACGCGTTTTTTTCGCGCAAAGTTCACTTGAATCTTTGGAGAGCTTTTATATGTACGTGGTAAAAGAAAGAGTTGATCTGTTCATATCGCCTGTATCAAGGATGCGTGTATGAAGCTTACGGTCAGTGAAGCGGCAAAAATCTTGAATATGCCAGCGAAAGAAATATATCATAGAATAGATAGGGGGGCGATACCTGTATATAAGATCAATGAGGAATACCGATTCAACCGAGTTGAACTGCTCGAATGGGCCTCGTCTCAGCATATCAAAGTCGCTCCAGAGGAGTTTCTCAATATTGAGCCTGACATGGAGCGTCTGCCGAGTTTAACTGGAAGTTTGAATGCAGGCGGTATTTTTTACGGTGTAGACGGCGAAGACAAGGCTTCGGTCCTGCGGGCGGTAATCGACACGATCACATTCCCACCCGGGGAAGAAGTGGATAGGGAGTTTCTCTATCAAGTGCTGCTGGCCCGAGAAGCCCTTGGTTCCACGTGCGTCGGGGAGGGGGTCGCTATCCCTCACGTCCGCAATCCCCTGGTATTGCATGTCTCTCATCCATCGATTTGGCTGTGCTTTTTAAAACATCCGATTAATTTCGGCGCGCCTGATGGCTTGCCTGTAAACATTTTGTTTACGCTCATCAGCCCGACGGTCAGAGTCCATCTCCATCTTCTCTCCCGGCTGAGCTTCGCCCTGCTGGACAAGGAATTCAAGGCAGCACTCAATCGCCAGGCTCCCCGGGAGGAGCTGGTGGAGATGGTATTCCGCATAGAAATGGCGCAAACCGCCTTAAGCGACGGCAGCGCCGTGCCCATCCGATAATCCGGATCGTGTGCTTCATGCCATATTTCATCGCTCAAAACGGGATCGCTCATGGCTCTTAAGCTCATCATAGCCGCAGCGTGCCTCATGGGCACCAGCGGGTTTCCCGGGTTGTGTCTGAGCCGTGAATCGTCATTGGGCCAACGCATGGCGTCGGTGTTAATGTCGATGGGTGCGCTTGTCGGTTTGCTCGGTGTGTATCTTGGTCATGACGTCGAGGAAAGTGCGGCATTAATGGTGCCCTGGCCGGTTGCGATCCAATTGTCAGTCGGAGTCGACGGCTTGAGCGCTTTTTTTCTGGTCCCTGTTTTCTTGATTGGCGGCCTGGGTTCCCTCTACGGCCTGGGCTACTGGCGGCAGCGTGAGCACCCGAGAAGCGGCGGAAAACTAAGGCTCTTCTGGGGGCTACTCATGCTGGGCATGACACTTTTGGTTGTCAGCAGACACGGCATGACGTTTTTGCTCGGATGGGAGGTGATGGCCCTCTCGGCTTTCTTTCTGGTCAGCACGGAGGACAGACGCCCCGAATGCCAACAGGCCGGATGGGTCTACCTGATCGCCACGCATATCGGTACCCTCACCTTATTTGCCATGTTCACCCTGTGGCGTTCGGTGACAGGTTCATTCGATTTGACACCCACGACCATCGAAGCCACGAGCCAGGGTGCCCGGAACGTTCTTTTTCTGCTGGCTGTCCTGGGTTTCGGGCTCAAAGCCGGGATGATGCCTCTTCACTTCTGGCTTCCTAGCGCCCACGCTAACGCCCCGAGCCACGTTTCTGCTATCTTGTCCGGGGTCGTGCTGAAGACGGGCATTTACGGCCTGGTGCGGATGCTTTCCCTGTTGCCCGCCCCACCCGTGGGCTGGGGGGGGCTGGTGCTGCTCCTCGGTGTTGTCAGTGGCCTTCTTGGCGTGGTGTTCGCCCTCGGCCAACACGACCTGAAGCGATTGCTGGCCTATCACAGCGTCGAAAACATTGGCATCATCCTCATGGGCTTGGGTCTGGCAATGGTAGGCTGCTCAACCGGCCGCGCCGAATGGGTCGTATTGGGAATGGCTGGATGTTTGTTGCATGTCTGGAACCACGCCCTGTTTAAGTCGCTGTTGTTTTTTTGCGCAGGGTCGGTCCTCCACGGCACCGGCACCCGGGAGATCGACCACTTGGGCGGGTTGGCCAAATCCATGCCCTGGACAGCCGCAATGTTTCTGGTGGGCGCTGTAGCTATTTGCGGCTTGCCTCCGCTGAATGGGTTCGTCAGCGAATTCTTTGTTTACCTGGGGCTTATGAACAATGTTGTGGCCAAACATGCCGACGGCACAGGCCTGGTGCTGGCCATGCCGGTGTTGGCCATGATCGGCGCCTTGGCCGTGGCCTGCTTCGTGAAAGTGTACGGCGCGGTCTTTCTGGGAAACCCGCGCACAGGCGCAGCGTTGCGTGCCCATGAATCCCCTGTCTCCATGTTGGGGCCGATCGCGGTTTTGGGCGTATGTTGTGCCGTGATCGGACTGGCTCCGTCGCTTGTATGCCCTTTCCTCAATGCCGCAATAGCCAGTTGGATGCGCGCGAGCGGGCAGACGCCGGTACCTGTCCAAAACCTCGTTCCGCTCACAACCATCGGCGCAATGGCCATAGGCCTGTCCTGCCTCGTTGCCGTGGCCTGCCTGGTTGCCGCGTTTCGCAATCGCTCTTTGTATTCAACCGGCACCTGGGATTGTGGCTACGCACGGCCCACGGCCCGAATGCAGTACAGCGCGTCATCTTTTGCCCAGCCGATAGTTCGGATATTCCGCAGGATTCTCAAGCCGAGGATACATCTGCCCACTGTGGGAGGGGTGTTCCCTCGTCCGACTGCCATGCAAAGCCATGTCGATGACATCGTGATGGAGCGCATGCTTCTTCCCTTCGGCCGGTTCACCGAACGGTGGTTTCATAAAGCTCATCGCTTTCAACAGGGCCTGGCGCAAAACTATCTCTTATACATAGTCATCGTGCTGGTAGTGATGCTCATCGCGCTTATGCCCGCTGGGGAGTTTTACGCGCGCCTCTTTGTCCGTTGATGAGTAAGGCGCAGACCTGGAGCAAGACAATGCTCCAAACCGAGGTACATTTGTGATGTCTGGTGTGGGGATTATTCTGATGGGAGCGGGGTTGCTGTCCGTAAGTGGCGTGTGCGGCTGCATGTTCGCGGCTCGGTCGCTGGCGGGGCAGAGGCTTGCGACACTGGTTATGGCCTTGGGCAGTGCGTTTGGATTGTCTGGCATGTGGCAGGTGTGCACCGGGGCGGGTTCGCAATTCATCCAGCTGCCCTGGTTTCTTCCCTGGGGACATTTCTCCGTGGCCGCTGACCCAGTAAGCATCTTCTTCCTTGTCCCGGTGTTCATCATACCCACCCTGGGGTCATTGTACGGCTGGGAATACTGGAAGCATTCCGATCATCCACAAAGCGGGCGCCGGATCATCCTTTCATACGGGTTCTTGGCCGGAGCGATGGCCCTCGTCGTCCTTGCTCGTGACGGGGTGCTGTTTCTCATCGTCTGGGAGTGCATGGCCGTTTCCGCCTACTTTGCGGCAACCGCTGAGGAGAACAACCCGGATGTGCGCCAGGCCGGCTGGGTCTACCTGATCGCAACCCACATGGGTACTCTCTGCCTGCTGGCCATGTTTGCTCTGTGGAGGCACGCCACCGGGTCGTTCGGGCTGGAGGCAGCACAGGCGATACCAGGGGGCCTGGCCGGGAGCATATTCGTACTGGCCCTGATCGGTTTCGGGTTTAAAGCGGGGCTCATGCCCGTACATGTCTGGCTGCCTGGAGCTCACGCCAATGCCCCTAGCCACGTTTCGGCAGTGATGTCGGGCGTCATGCTCAAGATGGGGATATACGGCATCGTACGCATGACGGCGCTGCTTCCCATTGGGGAGGCGTGGTGGGGCGCTGCCCTTCTTGTCGTAGGGGCTGTCTCCGCCATGGTCGGCATCGCCTTCGCCATGGGGCAGCGGGACATCAAGCGACTACTTGCCTACAGCAGCATCGAGAATATCGGCATTGTGGCTATGGGCTTGGGGCTGGCTTTGCTCGGGCGTTCGTTCGGCAGGCCGGAGCTAATTGCTCTGGGGCTCGGTGGGGCGCTGTTTCACGTCTGGAACCACAGCCTCTTCAAATCCCTCCTGTTTTTCAATGCCGGCGCGGTGATCCATGCAGCACACACGCGGGACATGGACCGTCTGGGCGGCCTTGCCAAGCAAATGCCGAGGGTCGCCTCGCTATTCTTCGCGGGGGCTGTAGCCATTTCCGCGCTCCCTCCGCTCAATGGCTTCGCCGGAGAATGGCTGCTCTACCTCGGCTTCTTTCGTGGCCTGGACCAGTCCATGGGCAAGGCTGGAGCCGCTGTGGGCTTGGCTGCGGTCGTTCTGGCGAGCGTTGGGGCCATGGTCCTGGCTTGTTTCGTCAAAGCTTTCGGCTCGGTCTTTCTGGGTTCGCCACGGAGCGATACCATGCGCCACATCAACGATCCGCACCGGAGCATGCTCATCCCGATGGTGCTTCTCACTGCCGGATGCCTGGGGTTGGGCTTGGTTCCCATGGCGGCTGCACCGATGCTTGAAAAGGCAGTTCAGGCCTGGAGTGGATCGGAACAGCTTTTGAACATATCCTTTCTCGCGGCGTTCGCTCCCTTACCGTCAATCTCAGCCGTGGGGCTGCTTTTCGTGGTCATCGTGGCCGCGTTCATTGCCGTCGCCATCAGGCTGATTCAAACAAATCCCCCATGCAAAGCCCCGACATGGGACTGCGGCTACTCTCGGCCCACCGCCCGCATTCAGTATACCGGCACATCTTTTGTTCAGTCCCTTGTGCGCCTGTTCCGGTTCGTTCTCCTTCCGAAATTCATCAATCCTGCGTTGCGGGGCTATTTTCCGGAAAGAACCCAATTCCGAGTGGTTATTATTGATGTGGTCCTTGATCGTTTCGCCGTTCCACTTTTCCATGCCAGCGGGAGATTTTTTTCCTCCCTCCGTATTATGCAACAAGGACACACTCATCTGTACCTTATGTACATAGTAAGCATAGTTCTCATCTTGATGATGCTCGGATCTCTGTGAGGATTGCCATGCTCGACACGGTTATACATGTGATTCTGCTTTTGGTCATGCCACCGCTGCTTATTGGCGTGATCAACAAAACAAAGGCATGGTTCGGCGGCCGGGTCGGCCCTCCGTTGTTGCAATTGTATTACGATATTTTCAAACTGATGCGCAAAAGCATGGTGCTGAGCGACACGACCACATGGATCTTCGTTGCAGCCCCGCTCGTAACCCTGGCCGCTGTGCTGGTGGCAGGACTGTTGGTGCCCCTTGGGCATGCCCATGCCCCTATTTCCTTCGTCGGCGACCTGATCCTCTTTGCTTATCTTTTCGGATTGGCCAGATTCCTGACTACTGCGGCGGCGTTGGACACCGGGTCCTCCTTCGAAGGTATGGGTGCTTCCCGCGAGGTGACCTTCGCATGTTTCTCCGAACCGGCCCTGTTCTTCGCCTTTCTGGTACTGGCGAAAATCTCGGGATCGCTGACGCTGTCCGACATACTCCGCGCCACAGTGGACGTTTCCGTAACGGCCAGCGCCCCGCTGATATTGATTGCCATAGGGCTTTTCGTTGTTCTTCTGGCCGAGAACTGTAGGATTCCCGTGGATGACCCCAACACCCATCTGGAACTGACCATGATCCACGAGGTCATGGTGCTCGACCACAGCGGGCCGTTGCTTGGGGTGATCCTGTATGCGGCCAGCCTGAAGCTCTTCGTTCTCGGCGGCGTCCTGCTGCACATCATCACCCCGTCGTATGCGGCCATGCGCTGGTTCGACTGGCCGCTGTTCATGGTGCAGATGGTGTGTCTGGCCGCCGCTGTCGGTGTGGTGGAGTCGGTCATGGCCCGGCTCCAGATGAGGCACGTGCCGTATTTGCTGGTTTTCGCCCTGATTTCCTGCGGATTCGGTTTTCTCCTACTGATCAGGTGAGGCAATGGACAATTATCTCAATGGAATTCTCGTGCTGGTTCTCGTGTTGAACCTGCTGTCCCTTGGGACAAGCCGCATCAACACCATCATTAAGGCCGTGTCTGTCCAAGGGGCGCTGCTTGGCGTCATTCCCTTTGTCGTGCACCAGCATCTGACCCTACCGGCCATCATCGTGGCCGTGATGGCCATCGCCCTCAAGGGGGTCGTCATCCCTCTGGTCATGGTGCACGCCCTGCGCGAGGCGCAGATCAAGCGCGAGATCGAACCCATGATCGGGCTTATGCCCTCCATCATACTAGGCGCCGTAGCCACAGCGTTCTCCCTGCTGTTTGCAAGCCAGCTGCCTCTGGCCAGCGAGCATGTGGGCAAATTGCTGGTGCCCACGGCCATTGCCACGGTCTTCACCGGATTCATCGTGCTGATCACCCGGTACAAAGCTCTCACGCAGGTTGTCGGTTATCTGATCCTGGAGAACGGCATATACATCTTCGGCATGCTGCTGATCGAGGCCATGCCGTTCATCGTGGAATTGGGAGTGCTGCTGGACCTCTTTGTCGGTATTTTCGTCATCTGCATTATCGCCAACCACATCAACCAGGCGTTTTCCTCCATGGACACGCGCCGGTTGGTGACATTGAAGGAATGATGCCATGGAGTTCGCTCTGATTGCCACACCCCTTTTGTTGGCAGCCCTTTCGGCGCTGATCCCGTCGAACCGGTTGCGGCCATGGTTGCTGCCGGTGGCGGGGGTTGTGCACTCGGTCATGACCGCGTTTCTGATGGCTCGCCCCGAAGTGTCGGCCGGGTCATCCTGGTTGTACCTCGACCCCATTGGTCGAGTAATACTCCCGCTGGTCAGCGTTCTTTACCTATTGTGCTCCTTTTACGCCGTCGGAGTTCTGCACTACCGCCACAACCAAGCAAACCGCGTCTTCTGCGTCTGCCTGATATCCTTTCTGGGCATCATGACCATGGTGCTGTTGTCGCAGCACCTGGGACTCATGTGGGTGGGCATCGAAACCATGACCCTTACCACGGCCCCGCTCATCTATTTCAATCGCACGCCGCAAAGCATCGAGGCGACCTGGAAGTATCTCCTGATAGGCTCAGTGGGTATCGCCCTCGCGCTTCTGGGCACCTTTTTCTTGGCTTATGCCTCTCTGCATCAGGGAATTGAGCCCACGTTGAGTATCGAGGGAATGGTCCGCAACGCTCCCATGCTCTCCAAGTCCTGGCTGCATGCTGCGTTCGTGCTGCTGCTGGTGGGTTATGGGACCAAGATGGGGCTGGCGCCCATGCACACCTGGAAGCCGGACGCATACGGAGAAGCGCCGGGGGTGGTGGGAGCGATTTTTGCCGGCGGGGTCACGAGCTGCGCTTTCTTCGCCCTGCTTCGCGTGTATCATATCTGCCTGGCCGCAGGCGAGGGAGCCTACATCTCGCGGCTCCTGCTCGTAGTGGGATTCCTCTCCATGATCGTGGCCGGGCTGTTCATGGTCGGCCAGCGAGACTTCAAAAGGATGCTGGCCTATTCCAGTGTCGAACACATGGGCATCTTGGCCATTGGACTGGGCATCGGCGGCCCGGCCCTGTTCGGCACGTTGCTGCACGTGGTCACCAACGGCCTGACCAAGGGAGTGTTATTCCTCTCTGCCGGGAACATCCACCGGGCGTATGCCAGCAAGAACACCGACCAGGTGCATGGCGCCATTCACCGGCTGCCGCTTTCGGGCGGATTGTTTCTGGCGGGCTTCCTCGCGGTAACCGGGTCTCCCCCGTTCGGCCCTTTTGTCAGCGAGTTCTCCATCCTGAACGGTGCTTTTGACGGTGGGCACTACGCCACGGGAGGCTTTTTCCTGCTTCTTCTTCTCGTGGTGTTCATCGGCATGGGGGCAACTGTCCTTCGGGTCGTACAAGGGCGAGCTCCTGCCGCCGTCAATAAGAGCCCATACCGCGAAGGTCTGCTCACCACGGTTCCAGCCGTTCTTTTGATGATGCTCGTGCTGGCCCTGGGGCTTTATATTCCCGCAACCCTCACCGCTCTGCTGAACGACGCCGTTCGTTTCTTGAAGGTATGACCATGAACCACGAAAAGCTCCGGATGGTTACCTTGGTCAATGGGCAGTCCGTCGAACTAGACGCTATCGCTCTTCTGGCCCCAGACGCCTTTCAGACGGTAGTTGCCGACGCGGTGGACGTGGGGCAGCGGGTGGCTTCATTGTTCGCCGCTCCCGCTCGGCAGCGGGGAGTCACGCAGTTGTTCGCCGTCCTGGTGAACACGCAGCTCAGCAGGCTACATATCGTTCGGACCGAGATACACGGTGGGCAGTATCCATCGCTGACAAACCGCTGCCCGCAAGTGCATCTCTTCGAACGCGAGATTGCTGAACAGTATGGGATTAAGCCAGTGGGGCATCCCTGGTTCAAGCCCGTCCGGTATCATGAGTCCTGGACCGGACGGGATGCCTGGGACAGGCCTGCGGGAGAGCCGATCCTGCCGGGTGTCTGCGATTTCTACCGGGTGGAAGGGGACGAGGTGCATGAGGTCGCCGTTGGCCCGGTGCACGCCGGGATCATAGAACCGGGACACTTCCGCTTCCAGTGTCATGGAGAGCTTGTATTTCATCTGGAAATAGCACTGGGCTTCCAGCATCGCGGGGTCGAAGGGGCCTTGATCGGCGGTCCTGATGCGCGCTCAATCCATTATGCTGAGACACTGGCGGGCGATACGACCATCGCCCACACGACCGCCTACTGCCGGGTGATCGAGGCTTTATCCAAGTGCCGCAAGACGGCCCGGGCTCAAACGCTTCGAGGAATTGCCTTGGAACTTGAACGTATGGCCAACCATGTGGGGGATCTGGGCGCGCTGGCGGGCGATATCGGTTTTCTGCCCACCATGAGCTATTGCGGCCGCATACGCGGCGACTTCCTCAACATGACCGCGCTCCTGTGCGGCAACAGGTTCGGTCGTGGTATGGTATGCCCCGGGGGAGTCGGTTTCGACATGGACGACGCGCGAGTGGAGAAGCTGCTCCGCCAGCTTGATGCGGCTGAGAAAGACGCCACCGTTGCCATCGAGCTTCTTTGGGACACGCCCTCGGCCATGGCTCGATTCGAGAATATCGGCCGGCTGCCCAAGCAAGTGGCACTTGATCTTGGAATGGTCGGTCCGGCCGCGCGCGCCGCCGGGGTGGAAGTTGACACCCGCAATGACCAGCCATCAGGGGTGTTCCGTTTCACCCATATCCCCGTATCCACTTACGATACGGGGGACGTGTTTGGTCGCGCGTACGTCCGTTGGCTGGAAATACAGCACTCCATCCAGTTCATCCGGGAACAACTACATACCATTCCCTCGGGCGACATACTGAACAGGGCCGGATCGCTCTTGCCAAACCGCATTGCTGTGTCCCTGGATGAGGGGTGGCGGGGTGAGGTGTGCCATGTCGCCATCACTGACGATGACGGGCGGTTTATGCGCTACAAGGTGGTCGACCCCTCATTCCACAACTGGCCAGGGCTGGCTTATGCTTTAAGGAACCAGCAGATTTCCGACTTCCCGCTGTGCAACAAGAGCTTCAACCTGTCATATTGTGGGCATGACCTCTGATGATATGAGCAAGGAAAAGATATGTTGAACGTCATAGTATCCAGGCTGAAGCAGGGCCACCGGACGATGGTGTACCCCTCCGGGCCTGCCCCGGAACTGCCGGACAGGTTTCGGGGGCGCCCGTCGATCGATCCCGAGAAATGTCTCACGGGGTGCCGTCTCTGTAGCGATGTCTGCCCGGGGAAGGCCATCGTTGTAGCGGACATGGTCCGCATCGACATGGGCAGGTGTCTCTTCTGCACGGAATGCTCCACCGCTTGTCCGCAGCAGGCCATATCGTTCACGAATGAGTACCGCCTGGCCGCCCGTAATCGCCAGGACTTGATTGTCGTACCAGGAAAGCAGGAAGCACTCCCTGCTGCGCGACTCGACGACAGGCTGCTCGGCATGTTCGGCAAGTCCTTGAAACTGCGCCAGGTCAGCGCCGCGGGTTGCAACGCCTGTGAGGCGGATACGAACGTTCTGGGCACGATCGGTTGGGATCTGAGCCGCTTCGGCATCCAGTTTGTTGCGTCGCCAAGACACGCCGATGGAGTGCTAATTACCGGCCCTGTGAGCAGGAACATGCGCCTGGGGCTTGAGAAAACCTTCCTGGCCGTTCCAGAGCCTAAGATCGTCATTGCAGTGGGGGCGTGTGCCATTGCCGGGGGGCCTTATGCCGACCACGCAGAAGTGGAGAATGGTGCCGACAATATCGTTCGAGTGAATCTTTACGTCCCGGGATGCCCTCCACATCCACTAACAATACTTGATGGATTGCTGCGGCTGCTAAATCGTATTTGATTTCGTAGGCCAACTGCAAAACCAAGAAGGGATACGCTATTTACAGCTCGTAAATAAAATGCGTTAAATGAGATACCCATGTCTACCTTGAAGCAATTCTTAAACGACCTATGCTCCAACCAAAAGACAAGTCGTCAAATTTACGAAGCGACTTGCGAGCCATTTTTTTCAGAGAACAAGTATTGGGCCACGCTTCGTGCAGAGAGAATGGAAGTCTCTTGGGTGTGATCTTTCTCGAGAAAGAAAGGGATATGTTCAGCCTGAGAGCAAGAAGTAATAGTAGAAATAGTAATGTATTTTGTCTTAGCACGCTGCGAGCGGCTTCTCTGCGTGACCCTCTTAGATTCCATTGGCGTCAGGAGTGTAGGTCGTGTGTAAAACAGCTGTTCACTCGCAGGTATTACTGACTCCCCGTGGCCACCTAACGTATAGAATTTAGTAATTGTCAAGGCAAGAATTGGGTGGAGCCACATTCCCTTCACGCAGATTACCCGAATTCCCCAGTGTCCCTTGGTAGTAAACAAGCGCGAACAGGCAGGAGGCAATAGTGTATTATTTTAGGCATATGCATCAATGTGGCATTTACTGGAATGATATCTGCTTGTTATGCGCTGGGGTCACCATTTTTCGTCACTTTTTGCAACGATTTACCGGGTGGTAGGTGACATCCATCTGCAAAAAGAAAAATATTTTAAAGCGTTACCTTGGAGGCACCCATTCCTGGCATTCAAGAGGTCGTCGGTTCGATTCCGTCCAGCTCCACCAAAGATTTCAGGGGTTTGGTTTTAAGCCTAACCCCTGAAATCTTTATGTAGATAACACCCTGGATAACATGGAGGCCTGTACCTTTTGGAGGCGAGGGCCTTCCGGCGCTTCAGAAACTGGTGTCAGCTGAGGCTAGAAGTTCCGCCACTCGTTTCTTTTCGCCCGCCATTTCCTGATAATAGACATTCGCCGTCATCACGGTGCTGGAGTGCCCCGTCTGCTTGGAGACGGCAGCAAGGTCGCCGCCGCGCGAAAGGAGAGTCGTCGCGTACAGGTGCCGGATGTCGTACGTGATAACATCGTAGGTTATTCCAGCAGCTTTGCATGCCGTCCTGAAGGATCGGCGGTGGCAGGTCACAGGTTTGCACCTGTACTCGACCAGGTGGTCGGTCATGGCCTGTGCCTTCATTAGCGTCAGGCGGGCCAGGAACGCATCAGAGACGTGTACGTTGCGCCAGGTCGTTGGTTTTGGTGGCATAGACTCGCACAAGGCCGTTTACGAAGTCCACATTGGCCCAGGTGAGCGCCAGCCACTCAGATTCGCCAGTGCGGACGCCCAGGTTGAAAGCCAAATCCATGGCCCAGCGCAGGTGGGGAGGTGCTTTGTCCATGATGTGGATCAGGTCGATAACCGTCAGCATGGAGCGCCTGGGTTTCTCTTTCGGCATTTTCCAGAGTGCAAATGGGTTTTTCTCAAGATATCCATGATTAACAGCGAATTCGAGCATGATCTTCATGGATGATAGGTATCTGGATCTCGTTGTCGGGCTTTTCTATGTGTAGTTGGTGGTTATGACGTTCACGATGTCGGAGTAGGTCAGATCCTTAGCCGGGCGCTGGCAGTGGGTCTCAATAAAAGTTCGCTTGCACCATAGAAGCGAATGGCTTCAGCCAACTCGCCTTTTTGCCTTCGGCCTTCTTCGCGTCAATGAAGGCCTGGGCGATGTCGTCAAGATAGGTGTGTCCCGTTCGGGCAGGGGCGGGTTCAAGACCTGCGCGTTTCTTGGCCTTGATGTCCTTGTCCAGCTCATTGGCGTCTCTCTGGCCCGCTCTGCCTTTGCCTGTGATTATGTTGTGCTGCTTGCCGTTCTCGTTACGCCAGGAAACAAACCAGGCGCCGTCACGGGCTCTTGAGTGGACACTCATTCTACACCTCCAGCGGTTTTGGTTTCCTGGAGGAGGTTATCCTGGGCTCGTCCAAGAGGCCCTGGGGATTCTGCATCCAGGCCGCAAGCTCAGGTTGTGAGAACTTGTTCTTTTTCGGGCCGTAGCGGTTGATTCGGTAGTCTTAGATGATTCTTCTGAAAGTAACAGATGCGTAGTCAAAGTAGCCCGCTGCCTCCTTCATGGTTAGATAGGGTCCTTCACCGCTTATCCTGCCCCCCATTTGGTGAGCGGTTGCGTTAAGTGAGTTTTCGTGGCTGATCCCCGGGAGGAAAAGAGCCATGAAACGACGTAAGTGACCCCCTGAGCAGAAGGCTCTGGTCGTCCTCGAAGGCCTTCGAGGACGACCGATTGGCGAGTTGATCAACTATCACGGCATTTCTCAATCTCAGTATTACCAATGGCGCGATCGCTTCCTGGGCAATGCTTACCGGGTTTTTGAGACTGCTAGCTTGGACAAGCGCACTCAGCGGCTTGAGTTGGAGAACGCCAATCTCAAAGGGTTGGTCGGCGAGTTGACCCTGGAGTTAAAAAAAACGGATGGTTGGCCGTGAAGAGGCGCGGTTGCTACGCCAAAGTGGCCGCCCGAAACGCCGAACTGCTAGACCGGATTTGCTCTCTCAAGGCTGACCACCCATTCAGGGGCTACCGGCGTGTACCGTCCCCGATTTAACAAGCTTCAGCCTGGAGAGTCTCGCTGCCAAGTTGTTCCGCCTCGAAGGCCTGATTATCTCCCCTGGCCCTGCAGGCCTTCATGAAACACACCGAGGTCGGCTGACAAGCCATTGTCTGACATCAGATTAAGGCCAGCGCTACGTGTGCCTTCGGGAAACTGTCGGTTCACGGCCTTATTCAAGGCAGTCAGCCAATGCCATTCCCGGGCCTGGAACCCGGCATAGTGGCCCACGATCCTCTTGGTGTGCACGTCCAGCACGATCACCACAAATACAGCCATCCAAAGTCTTCAATCATGACCTTAGTCATGTCGATGCCCCCCAGTGATTTGGCTTGGTCAGCCTTGGTTAGTGGCCGGTCGGCTTGCGCTTGGCCTTGAACAGCAAACTGCTTCGAACCGTGAGACAGTGTTCCTTCATCAACCGATGGACCCGATTTTTGCCTACGCTCCATTCGTCAACGTAGCGCAGATGGGCCCAGATTCGGCGGTAGCCCCAGAAAGGATGATCGGCCTTGAGGGTACGAATGCGTTCCAACAGCTCCGCATTGCTAGTGGCCGCCTTGGCGTAAGGCCCTCGCTTCATCACGACCAGCCATTCGTTTATTTGCTTCAGGGTCTTTCGCCGATCAGTCCCTTGAACTTGGCGTTTGCTAACTCAAACCGCTGGGTACGCTTGTCCACAGTGGCCGTCTCGAACACACGGTGGGCGTTTCCCAGAAAGCGGTCTCGCCATTGCTTATACTGAGTTTGAGAAATACCTTGTACACTGCACAACTCGCCGAGTGGTCATCCTCGGAGGCCTTCGAGGACGATGAGTACCATCTGCTCAGCGCTCCACTTACGTCGTTTCATGGCCATGCTCCTTCTGTGAAGAAACTACGGAAACTCAGTCAGGCCAACCGCTCACCCAAAAGGGAGCAGGATAGGCACATATGTGATGAACGCACACCACGCGTGATTCGGTCGATCAACCCGCATCCCTCGCAAGAGATACGGGTGGATTCTGTGCTCAGGATGTAGGGTCTTGGTCCTGGGTTCTGGACATCACCGTCAGCTCCATCTAACGCTCGAGTTCGACCACGCCCCACAAAGATGTACTGATTTGAAGTGGAGCCGCATCTGCCCACGATTCATGACGCTCTCTCCCTTGGGGCGATGATCCCATGTCGACCGGGGCAAACCGAGTATTCGGCATTGCCGGGAAATAATGAACTTTGGATGACCAGTTCGATCATCCTGGGCCTCCGCTCCTGACTCACCGTCGAGCGAAGGCTCTCTCCAAATAATCCTTTTCCACGGTCAGTTGGCCGATCAGCGCGTGCAGATCGCGAAGCTCTGCCTCACCATCCTTCTTCACGGCAGCGGCCCCGGAGAATGCCGACACCCTGCAGTCCTTGGCTTGGCGCTTCCAGGACGTGGTGTGGGTGAGCGTCGTACTGCTCGCCAGTTCAGACAAAGTCAATTCGCCGATCAAGGCCTCCAGGCCAACATGGCCCTAATCTCTGCAGAAAGCTTCCCTCGCTCTCAGTCGGCGTGAAAGAATCCAAGCAGATTTCTCACACTTCTCAAGAGGTTCATTATGCCTAAGCCGCATTTTACTATTCTGAATTGACAATGAATGCAAATGGCATCTCTCTATTGAACCACAACTGCGCAGATCCGTATATGATAAACCGTATGAAGACCTTCTTATTCGCGAGGAGTATCGCTTTTTTAACTCTCTGATGAGGTAAAGAGCTATTCATGTCATTAATTGTACCGTAGTAGTCTAAAAAATTAGTAAAATTCACACCATCTGTTGACCATTCACAAGATAGCATGCTTCCAGGGCCGTAGTGTACTACCTTCGGAAAGAAGCAGACATTCACAGAACGCATTGGTTCCAATCCATCTAAAGTAAATACAACATACCCAAGATTGGCCTCTTCAGTCTTGGATATTGAAAAAGCGTTAAAGCTTTGTTTAACATACACTCCATCGATTTCTGTTAAACGTAGAGTGAGGGGTGGAGAGTATACCGTCTGATCAGTTGGAACGGAGTAGAGAATGGTGCTTCCGGGCAACGGCTTATATAATGTATATGGGCCAATAGTTTGATCCACGTGGTAGTAATTGAGTATGCTTAAGGGGATGGCATGGTTCATGAATGTTTTGCCAAGGACAACTGCAGCGAAGCGCTTGTTGGATATGTCGCGATACATCTTTGAGTCTATGAAACGCCAGAGGCCAACGGCTTCGAAAAATTGAGTTTCAATTGAATCAAAGAACTGAAAACGCTGTGTGAAGTCCTTTGAAAGTAGGGGAGGGCTGGCCTCAGCGTTGATCAAAACTTCGCCCTGATCAATCCTTTGGATGGCCTCGGCCAAGCGAAGACCGTCTGAAGCAGGCACGCGGGCAGAAAACGCAGCCCCCCAACTGGACGGGGCAAGGGATTGCGGACACAGAGCAAGAAGGCCCACCAAAGCAATGGACGGGCCTACGGGCAGTTTATTGGTCACTTCACCCATAAAAATGCCTACACGCAGGAAAAGGAGAGCCAGCATACCCCACCAATAGTTAGACGCCGCTCCCCAAGTCATGACGAGTTTCAGGAGAAAAGGAGTATGGATAAGGATGAGCCAATCAAGGACGTGGAGCCTGCGTTGCGCGAATCCGTAAAGCAGGGCTGCCCCATACAGCCCGAGGAGAATGAATTGCTGTCTGGTGAATTCCAGGATCCTTTCAGCAGCATTAGACCAATTGGTAATAGACACGTCGCCGGCCAGCTTGATCGGATAAAGGAAGGAATGGGTCAGAAAGTTTCCGTCGGTTCCTAATTGCAATACAGCAAGAGACGCCAAACCAAGAGCCAGTCCCATTCCTGCCAAGCCCAGGCATCGCTTCCAGAGGTGTGGTTTGAATACGCAAACGGTTGCGCACGCAAGGACGATAGGTAGGGTCTGCTGTTTGAAGAATGGACCTAAGCATAGAACTAAACAGCCAGCCAATATCTGCAACTGACTAGGTTTTTCCCTGCCCGGCGCGAGAAATAGATACGTTCCCAGTATGGCCAGGGACCAAGCTGAGAAATCTGGACGCGCCAGCAACCCTGTATTGATGATATAGGGGTTTACAAGAAAAAGCCCCACTGTAACAAGGGCAAGCCAAGGTCGGTCAGTTTCTCGCCGCAACCATACGCCCATCGCCATGCACAGTGCGATTAAGGATAGAAAACTTACCGACGAGGCTGACAAGGCCGGATTGCCTGTCGCCACGAGCCATGCCGCGCAAACCAAATAATACCCCGGGGTGTACAAAGTGACCAGAAAAGGAAAGTCTCTCAATTCCGGGTATATGTTTTGGCCATGCCGGAGCAGCCAAATCTTCAGAATTTCTCTACCGCTTATCATGGTATCCTGACACTGAGCCCAGGAGGTGTGGAGATAAAAGTCCGCACTTAGAAGCAAGCCCGAGCCGAGTTGTAGGCAAAGATAGGTGCATGCCGCGACGACGGGGATTCTATTCCAGCTTGGCTGTTTCTGGTCGTACTGGCGACTCCAGATGATTGCTAGGCCTAAGAGCGTCGGCACCCATAACGTCTTAATGAAAGGGTTAGTGATGCACGGGGTGGCCGCGATCAGGCTAAGTCCGAGAGCGAGACCAGCAACTGCCGAGGAATGTCGTCCAAAGAGGGTCATTATTGGCATGGAGGGTATTTTCCTCAACGGTTCTAGCCGACTTTTCGACTAAACATAGCTGTCTGGAGTTTGATCACCTGATATAACCATCAACCAAGTCATGGCACGCGGACGATGGTCAGCTCAAAAAAAGGAGCGGCTAGAGGACGAGGATCACCCGGGGCGAACAAGTTCTCGAAGCCGTTGTACTTTTCAAAGTCGAATTCCAAGGTATTGAGGCCCGCTTTTGCGTTCATTTCGAGTGAGCCTTCGACGGATGTCACTCCGTGGGGGGTCACGGGAATATCTCGATATGACCTACACTCTTCTCCGTTGGCCCGGACCATGATCGTCTGGTGGGCAATTGGATTCCCGAAACGGAAAGTCAGGCGAACCGGGGCGGGGCTGCCGATGGAGAACGCGATCAAGAGGCGTGGCCCTTCGGCCCAGGCAAACGGCCCAGCCCCTCCCGTTTCCATGGGGTTCAGGCCGCCCACGCGCACAGTGTCGGGCGAGCCTGGTGCCAGTAGATTCAAGGGGCGGATAATGAAATTAGCTTTAAGACGTGTATTAAAATAAGAGCCGCCTACGATGGCCATGGCGATAATCAACATGCCCGCCAGAATGTGAAGAAAAATCCTGCATTTCCAGGCACCGCGCCGATGCGCATAGTCATCCTGACTTGTCCCCATCAAATGATAAAAGTGGCGTTTGAAGGTCAGAAAAACTATTTCAATCTTGCTTCTAGCCAAGGCAAGATTCTTCAGCAGGACGGTTGGAGGAGGGGAGGGCAGAGAAGTTTGTTCGAACTCGCCGTCAAGGGGGGCAAAAGCCGGGCCACCGTCGAGTTGAGTCAACAGGGCCTTCGCAGCACAGTCTTCGCGATTTATTCCGGCCAAATCCAGTGCCTGATGGATCAAGTCGCACAAGACTTCCACCTGGGCGGATAATGAGGTCCATGCCTGGGCCGCCTCACTCATGCGGCCATAAACGACAAGCCATTCCACTGTTGACAGACTGTCGAAATAATACATGAAGTGGCCATGGATTCGCGACCGCAATCGGTCCGACATAAGTTCGTCAGGGGTAAAAACCGGAGGAAGGGGTCTGGAACCCATGCAAAGCCATCTAAACATAGGTTCATCCTTGAGCCATCACCCGACGGCTCCTTTGACTGAGTGACAGGCTACGGTCGCGCGATATAAACGTAGTTTTTGCATAAAGAGCAATGAGAGCAATTAACAGCAAAACCAACCCTACCGCACAACGCCGATCGGCGAATAGCGAGTCAATTGAGTTGTTTTCGAGCACTCGCTGAGATATTATGTTGTAAAACTCTAGCCTTGTAAAGCGCTTCCCTCTAAATATTGCAGGTAGAATCGCCGTAAAAAAATGAATCACTTGCAGAGATGTGACAGGGACAATAAGCCATAGAGATGTAAGAAAAGGGATAGAGGCAATAGTATGGTTGCTGAGTAGAAATTTAAAATACGGTATGCAGAAGATTGACAACAGAGGAAAAGCAAGCATCAATAGTTTATAATTCGCAGACCATGGCAAACTCAAGTTCATAATGATGCTTAAAATTGACAGCTCGAGGAAAAAGTAATTGTCTCGCTGCTTGTTTAACATGACAAAAATAGCAAACAAAATAGTTAAGGTTGCCATGGATGCGAATGCGACCAACTTGAGGTCGTTCGAATCAAGAAAAAACCATGTTAACAGGTAATTAAGGCTATGATCCATTCCCCAGCCCACCGAAACCCTGGACCAGTATGGAGCAACATCGGAAATCCAGTATGCCCAGTTCCAGACTCCAGTAATAAATATTACAACCAAGGATGTGCCAATACCAGACAGAATGGCCACTGTATCTCTGCGAACAATAAAACAGAAAAACAACAACAGCGGGGTCATTTTAATTAGAGTGGCAAGGGCTAATAGCGTCCCAGCTAGCCACGAATTCTTCTTTCGAAAATATATGTAAGCCATCAAAGAAATACATAATAGTGTTAATCCGTTTGTCTGTCCCCTTTCAATTTCAAAGTGCATAAAGCTGGATTGCCCGTAAAGTACTAGTCCCGCAAAAAAGGCTGGCCAAGCCCACGGCAGGCATCTCGCAGCAAACCATATGCCCAGTACGGTCATGATTACGTTTAATGTGACAATACAATTATAGCTTTGTGGAAACGGTAGACGCGACAGGGGCAGTAGTATGTAAGCCAAAGGAGGGGGGTAGGAATATTGACTGAACCCTGTTTCCGGCTTGGCCCCCGGATCTTTTTTGTCGTCAGGAATATCTGGAGTTGGACTGTACAGGGACTGCCCGGCCGCAAGAGTTGCCGAAGCTTGGTATATGGGCCAGTAATCCGCACCTGGGGCGAACATCGCCACAAAATCCGAAGCACGCCAGGGGTTGGTCCATTGAGGGATATCAACCCAGTAGGTGAATGACCAGGGAACCAAGCCTGTTAGTAGCAATGTGCAAAAAAGCACTGACCATAAAATGCTCCGAGCTGGACGACTGCTCCAAGAATAGCGCCAATCCAATTGAAATCTGAGGACTGTCCGATCGACAAGAAATTTAAATTTTTCGCTCTTAAACATACCTAATCCACTAAATATTAGAACACAATAACCTCAATTACGCATCCTTGGCAGAGACGACGCATGATTCTCTCGAGATACTTTTTCACCTTTTGTGGCCGACACCGCCTACTGCGCAGGAAGCCTCTCATCTTGCTCATCAGTACTGGCTTGTCCTGGACTTTCCCATCCCGAAAGATGTTCAGCTTGATGTCTTGATTCGCAAGTCCGATCGGAGTCCAACTCAAGGCTATTAGGTTGGAGGCAGAAACAGTCTGAATGTGACCCATAAATGCTAGGGTAACTACATGTTGAACGCTCCTTGAAGACCATAAAGCTGAGGTACCCTCGTGGCGAGTGCCATGATCGCGTTGCAACGAATGCGCTTTAGGCTGCATTTGTCGACAGGTGCTACGCTCTATTCGTCTCAGACACTCTTTGCCTAGTATTCCGGGCGTAACCAGTTTCGTAGCCCCGCCAAATTATGGCCCTAGCGGCCTTGGCCAGCCGCAGATGGCGGTATATTTGTGTTCAAACCAGTATTTGAGCTGGTCCGAAGTCCGTCCCAGGCGCATATCGTTGGCTTCTAGGGTCAGTCCCCATCGCTAAAGTAGGCGGCCCACAGCCCAGCGCGACAACCGGATGCGAACTGCAGTTCAATGAGAAGTCTTACTAATATGTGTCGGGCAGAGCATGTCTGGTAGTCGCAACTGTTCAGGATTCCCCCCCCTTCAAAAAACGGCTCCTAAAAGGCATGCCTTGCCCCACAAGCACGCTGGTGTAAATGTAGCAACAAAAAAAAGTCTCTCTTCGGGGGGGGTCATCTTGCCCTCGACAACAGCCTACACGGCTTTGTACCGGATTGCGTCTTGGAGAAGCGGGTCAATTTCTTACGTTTCGGTAATAAAAAAAATATCAAATTCGGTCCGCATTGTTAAGCATTTTATGTTCTGCCACGATTTAACAAGCTTCAGTCAGAAGTGTCTCGCGGCCTAGTTTTTCCGCCTCGAAGGCATCTTGCGACCTGTAGCCGAGCGCCGAGTGCAGGTAGTAAGCATTGTAGCCATCGATCAAGCCATCCTGGGCTTCCAGGAAGCTGCTGAGACTTGTAAACTCATTGATCCGGACCCGCTCTTCCTTGAGTGTGCGCATGAAGTGTTCTGTATCCTAGTTGCCCTTGGGGTTGGTGTAACTGGCTAAGCTTTGATTTTCTCCCATGGCCTTGGTCGGCTGACAGCCATTCTCTTACATCAGATTAAGGCTAGCGCCACGTGTGCCTTCGGGAAACTGCCTGTTCACGGCCTTATTCAGAGCAACCAGCCAATGCCATACCCGGGCCTGGAACCCGGCATAGTGGCCCACGATCCTTTTGGTGTGCATGTCCAGCACGATCACCACAAATACAGCCATCCAAAGCCTTCAATCATTACCTTAGTCATGTCGATGCCCCCCAGTGATTTGGCTTGGTCGGGCTTGGCTTGCGTCCGGTAGGCTTGCGCTGGCCTTGAGCAGCAAACTGCTTCGCACCGTGAGACAGTGCTCCTACATCAAACGATGGACCCGGTTTTTGCCTACGCTCCATTCATCAATGTAGCACAGATGGGACCAGATTCGGCTGTAGGCCTAGTAAGTATGATCGGCCTTGAGGGTACGAATGCGTACAAACAACTCCGCATTGCGAGTGGCCGTCTTGGCGTCAGGCCCTCGCTTCATCACGACCAGCCGTCCGTTTATTTACTACAGGGTCAATTCGCCGACCAGTCCCTTGAACTTGGCGTTTGCTAACTCAAACAGCTGGGTACGCTTGTCCACAGTGGCCGTCTCGAACACACGGTGGACGTTTCCCAGGAAGCGGTCTCGCCATTGATAATACTTAGCTTGAGGAATACCATGTTCATTGCACAACTCGCCGAGTGGTCGTCCTCGAAGGCCTGCGAGGATGACCAACGCCTTCTGCTCAGCGTTCCGCTTACGCGGTTCATGACTGTTCTCCTCCTGGGAATCAGACACGATAATACAATTAGCGCAACCGATCACCAAACCAGGGGCAAGTTACACCGCTCAGTATCCGCGTTGCCCATTGGGGGGGACTAACTAGTGAAGGCGTGGTTGATTCCCATGAGCTGGCTGGCCTACATGAAGCTCATCGAGATCGGCTGAAAGCCATTGTCGGGCATGTAGGTGGCCTTTAACGCTCCTTCAGAGGCTTGCAGTTTTACAACCTTGTTTAAAGCTGTCAGCCCGTGCCAAGCCCAGGGATGTACTCCGGCGTAGTGTTCCACGACATTCTTGGTGGGCCAGCCCAACACGATTATCACGTATACTCAGCTAAGGCTCTGATCATGGCCTTGATCACATAGATGTCCCATTGGTTTGGCTTGGGGGGCTCGGTTTTTTGCCGGTTGGTTTTTACTTAGCCTTGAGTAGTAGACTACCTCGCACTTTGAGGCAGTGCTTCTTCATCAGCCGGTTCACCCGGTTCTTGCCTACTTTCCACTCATCAACGAAGCGCAGTTGCGTCCAGATTTGTCGGAAGTCCCAGAAATGATGATTGGCCTGAGTCCGCGAATACCTTCTACCTGTGTAGAATTTCGTGCGGCACCTTGGAGTATTGGCCGCGGTTCTTTAGGCCGACAGTCCGTATATTATTCCGAGGTAGGTTCGCCAGCCAAGCTTTTGTGCTTGGCATTATGGGAATCAAGCAGGTGGGGCATTTGCCCAGGTGTCGCCTTGAAGACTCAGTGCGCGCTACCGAGAACGCGCTCCCGCCAAAGAGAATAGTGCGTTGTGGGAATGCCGTGCTCGTTGCGAAACTCATAGCTGATCATCCTCGAAGGCGTTCGAGGACGATGAGAGCCTTCTGCCCCGTGCTCCGCATGCGTCGTTTCATGGCCATGCTCCTTCTGGTAAGAAACTACGAAAACTCAGTCAGGCCAACCGCTCACCAAACAGGGGGCCTGATAGCCCTTCCTGAATATTTGCAGTTGGCTTGTAAAAAACAAATTCGGTTTAACAGCCGAAGCAACCCGTCTAGTTCTGTTAGCGGATGAGGAGGGCATCCCGGGACATAATGATTCACCGGAACGGTATTGTTGGCACCACTCTCCACTTCTGTGTGGTCGGCATACGGGCCCCGGCAATGGCGCAGCCCACCTGCAATGAGGATCTTAGGCTCAGGAACGGCCCGGAAGGTCTTCTCGAGTCCAAAGTGTGCCTGCTCATGGGGCCGGTTATCAACACCCCCTCGGCGTGCCTAGGCGAGGCAACAAAATGTATGCCGTAACAGCCAAGCTCCCAGCCGACCATGCCCAGAACGATCGTATCAGCTTCACACACGTTGCAGCCCGTTGCGTTGACCTGGCGAAGTTTCAGGCACCGACCGAACGTGCTCAACGGTTTGTCATCGAGCCGTGCATCAGGGAGTGCCTCTGGTTTTCTGGCAGGAGAATCATACCTGCCGAGTACGGGCGGCCAAGCGGTACTCATCCATGAACGTTATGGCTTGCTGCGGACAAACAGTGGAGGATCGGTGCAGAAGAGATACTTCCCCATGTCGATATTGACCGTGGCCGCTACAGTTATGGCCTTTACCGGGTAGATGTCGCTACAGAGATGGAACCACGTGAGACATTTCTTGGGGTCGATCGACGGGTACCTCCGAAACCTGTCCGGCAATTCGGGGAAGGCTCAGAGGGGTACACAATCGTCCGGTGGCCCTGCTTCAGCCTGGATACTATGACGTTCAACAATATTCATTCCTAAATTATGTCAGAGATCATACCCGAAATACAACAGGTTGAAGCCCTTTTGCACAGCGGGAATCAGAAATCTGCTGGCTCCGTAAGCATACGCCAGTCCTGACCAGTAGTGGAACGATGTAGCGCATGAATCTCCCCTCATCGTCAGTGATAGCGACATGGCACACTTCACCCCGCCAATCTTCATCCAGAGACACTGCACTACGGTTTGGCAATAGGGATCCGGCCTTATTTTGTATATCCTCCAAGGGAATGATGTGCAGTTGTTCCCGGACGAATGGAATACAGTGTTGAATCCCCAGCCATCGGACGTACGCGCGACCAAAAACGTCCCGCGTATCGTAAATAGATACTGGTGCATGGGTGAAACGGAACACCCCCGATGGTTGGTCGTTGCGCGTGTCGACTTCCACCCCGGTAGCACGCGGCCGTGCCGACCATTCTAAGATCAAGGGTCACTTGCTTGTGTAGGTGGCTGATATTCTCGAATCGAGCCATGCGAGGGAGTGTCCCAAAGAAGCTCGATGGCAACATTGGCGTCTTTCTCCGTCGTATCAAGCTGGCGGAGCAGCTTCTCCACCCACCCGTCGTCCATGTCGAAACCGATACCACCCGGGCATATCATGCCACGCCCGAACCTGTTCTCGCACAAGAGCACGGTCATAATAAGAAAGTCGCCGCGTATGCGCCCGCAATAGCTCATGGTGGGCAGGAAACCGATGTCGCCCGCCAGCGCGCCCGATCCCATACGCTCAAGCTCCTGGGCAATTCCGCGAAGCCTCTTCGCCCGTGCCGATTTTCGACACTTGGACAAAGCTTCAATCACTCGACAGTACGCAGTAGTGTGAGTGAAAGGCGATCTTCCTGCCAGTGTCTCCCCATATTGGATTGAGCGCGCATCAGGACCGCCGATCAATGCCTCTTCGACCCCACGATGCTGAAAATCCAGTGCGATTTCCAGATGAAGCACAAGTTCACCATGACACTGGAAGTGGTTGTGTCCAGGTTTTATGATCCCGGCGTGCACCGGGTCAACGGCGACCTCATGCACCTCGTCACCTTCAGCCAGGTAGAAATCGTAGACACCTGGCAGGATCGGCTCCCCAGCAGGCCTTTCCCAGACGTCCCGGTCGCTCCATGATTCATGGTACCGAACGGGCTTAAATCAGGGATAGCCCACGTCCACCGCATTGCCTTATTCGGGCGGTTCTCAAAAAAAACGATGCAAGCTCCTGATGATGGGCTAGCCACATTTACGTTGTCAAAAGCCCTATCATCGGAGGCCGCTTAATCGTGTTTAGTTGCTTGGAGAGAATTGGCAATACTTCATCTTGGCTAACGAGTATGTTCTCCGCGCATGATCGACATACACGGAGAACATTTTTTCAAGAGGATTAAACCTCGCCCGAGTAATGGATTACAGCCGGACCTGGACCATCGAAGCTGAGCGGATGGCTTTGCTTTTGGCGTCGTCCACGTCCTTGCCCAAAGCCAGGGCCACGCCCATGCGACGCATGCCGTGAATTTCTGGTTTACCAAAGAGCCGGATGGCCGTGTCCGGCTCGGAGAGAGCTTCCGGGGCAATCTCATAGCTGGGGGCGGTCGAGTCTCCCTCGGCCAGGATAACGCGGGAAGCGGCTGGTCCGTATTGGCGTATGGCCGGGATAGGCAGGCCGAGAATGGCCCGCACATGCAGGGCGAATTCGGACAGATCCTGGGAAATGAGGGTGACCATGCCCGTGTCGTGGGGACGGGGTGAGACCTCCGAGAAGATCACCTGGTCGCCCTTTACGAACAGCTCCACGCCGAAGATGCCGCGTCCGCCCAAGGCGGCGGTGACTGTTTCCGCCATTCTCTGGGCCTCGGCCAGAGCTCTTTCGCTCATGGGGTGGGGCTGCCAGGACTCCCGGTAGTCCCCTTTCTCCTGCCGATGGCCGATGGGGGGGCAAAAGCTCGTGCCCCCGGCGTGCCGAACGGTTAGAAGCGTGATTTCATAATCGAACTCCACGAACCCTTCCACGATGACCCGCCCGGCTCCGGCGCGTCCGGCTGTCTGGGCGTATTCCCACGATGCTTCAGCGTCGGCCAGGCTCCTGGCCACGCTTTGGCCCTTGCCCGAAGACGACATGACCGGCTTGATCACGCAGGGAAAGCCCACGGCCTGGCAGGCGGCCAGAAAATCATCCTTCGCATCGGCAAAACGGTAGGGGGAGGTCTTAAGGTTCAGCTCTTCGGCAGCCAAGCGGCGAATGCCCTCTCGGTCCATTGTCAGCCGGGCGGCCCTGGCCGTCGGGACCACTGTTACTCCTTCGGCCTCGAGAGCCAGCAATTCCTCGGTGGCGATGGCTTCAATCTCCGGCACAACGAAATCAGGCTTCTCCTCTTCGATAATGCGGCGCAGGGCGGCGGCGTCCAACATGCTCACAACATGAGAGCGATGAGCGACCTGCATGGCCGGAGCATTGGGATAGCGGTCCACAGCGATGACTTCGACACCCAGACGTTGGGCCTCGATGGCCACTTCCTTGCCGAGTTCGCCGGAACCGAGCAACAGGAGCTTGGTTGCGGACGAGGTGAGGGGCGTGCCGATAGTCGTCATGGAAATCTCCTTGGCAGGACAAGATTGAGCGCAGAAAATTACAGGGAAGAAGCTGTATGAACAACCAGTTTTTAGGGGCGCGCGGGGGATGCCCCTTCTCTGGACCAAATGAACATTGGGTCCCGGCAGGAAAATGGAAGGCCAGTTAATGAACACCCCTTGATACCAGCCCATCCTTCCTTCATACTCGAAGCAACAAGAGAGAGACCTCGCGTATGAGGAGCCCTTGCCGGTCATGATGACGACGAGCAAACCGTATAGTGCGGCATTGTTGAGTGGGTATTGAGATAATGGTTTCGAAAAGTTCTATTGATGCCAACGTGACTCTGGCTCGTCCAGTTGCGTAAAGGCAGAATATTCCTCTTACTTCCAACAAGGACGATCCATGGCTAAAAAACCTAATTATTCTTTTGAAAAACGAGCTAAAGAGGCGGCCAAGAACAAGAAGAAGGAAGAAAAGCTTCAGCGCAAGCTGGAGAAAAAAAACGCCCCTCCAGAAGAAGAGCAGGAGCAGTCCGTAGAGGAATGATCCTGTAAGGTGGGGTTGAGATTGTGCCCCAACCTTCCAGCGTCGTAATAATCATTGTGAGGTGAAGTTCGAGCGATGTCCCTGATAATCCCCATGAGGACATGGCCATTGCGCATCACCGGCCGGTGATCAATCATTTTTAAACTTCGGCCAGCAAACGGAAAGGGGTTAGATCGCAGATCTAACCCCTGAAATTCAGAATCAACAACGGTCGCTATTCTGGCGTCCTGTCAGTAGATGCGTCGATCTTGAATTGTGCTCTCTACAAAACCCTCAAGTGCATGGGCTCGGCCTTCACGAACGGGAAGGCTCTGATCTTCTCCAGGGCCGCCTTCACGTCACGCTGGCGGGCCTGATGAGTCATGAACACGATGGGCACGATGGACTCGTCCTGGGCGTCAGGGTCAACCTTCTGCACCACCTGGTAAATGGAAATGCCCGCGTCGCCGAGAACCTTGGCGATGGCGGCCAGCACGCCGGGTTTGTCCTCCACGGTGAAGCGGAAGTACCTGCGGCTCACTTCCTCGTCAGCGGGAAGAAGCCTTGCCGGAGGGAGAATCTTTTCCGGGAAACCGGTGTTGTTGGGCGCTGAGCCGTCGCGGGCCAGATCCATGATGTCCGCCAGCACCGCGCTGCCCGTTGGTCGGCCGCCCGCGCCCTGGCCATAGAGCATCACCGCGCCCACTGCGTCGCCGACCACACGCACCGCGTTGAAGGCGCCGTGCACCTGGGCCAGCAGATAGGTCTTGGACAAAAGCATGGGGTGCACCGCGGCCATTATTTTGCCATCCACCAGCTTGGCCTGGCCGATGAGCTTCACCTCGCAACCGAACTCCCGGGCATAGGCGATGTCCAGGGGCGTCACCCGGGTGATCCCGGTGACGGGCAATGCGCTCAAGGGATAGCCCTGCCCGTAGGCCAGCCGGATGAGCAGGATGAGCTTGTGGGCGGCGTCGAGCCCTTCCACGTCCAGGGTGGGGTCGGCCTCGGCGAATCCCTTCTTCTGCGCTTTCTTGAGGGCGTCCTCGTAGGAGAGGCCCTTTCGGGTCATGCGCGAAAGAATAAAGTTCGACGTGCCGTTGAGAATCCCGGTGACGGCCAGAATGTGATTGCCTGCCAGGGATTCCTTGAGCGTCTGGACGATGGGGATGCCGCCGCAGACGCTGGCCTCGTAGTAAAGGCCAACTCCCTTCTGGGCGGCCAGGGCGAAGAGTTCCTCGCCCTTTTCGGCCAGCAGGTGCTTGTTGGCCGTGACCACGTGCTTGCCCGAGGCGAGGGCCAGGCGGATGAGCTCGTAGGCGGCGTTCAAGCCCCCCATGAGCTCCACCACGATGTCCACATCCTCGGCAGTGGCCAGCTCAAGTGGAGCGCTTACGAGACGAGCCCCGGCAGGTACCGGGACCGGGCGTTTTTTTGCCGGGTCGCGCACGGCCACGGCCGAGAAGACCACGGGCCTGCCCAGGCGGCGTTCGACCCAGTCGCCGCTTTCGGCCAGGATGGAGGCCAGGCCCTGGCCCACAGTGCCGAAACCGGCCAGGCCCAGGCGGACGGGGGCGGGACTCACGCGCCCCCCGAAAGGGCCTTTTTGATGCCGCGCACAGCCTGATTGATGCGGTGGCGGTTCTCCACCAGGGCGAAACGGACGTGGTCGTCACCGAAGTGGCCGAAGCCCAGGCCCGGGGATACGGCCACGTGCCCTTCCCTCAGAAGCATCTTGGAGAACTCAACCGAGCCCATCTTGCGAAACTCTTCGGGAATCTGGGCCCAGACGAACATGGTGGCCTTGGGCGGGGGGACGTCCCATCCGGCCCGGTGCAGACCCTCGATAAGGGCGTCCCGGCGGTCCTTGTAGACGTCGCAGATCTCCTGGACGCAGTCCTGCGGGCCGTTCAGGGCCACGGCGGCCGCGATCTGGATGGGCTGGAAGATGCCGTAGTCCAGGTAGCTTTTGATGCGGGTCAGGGCGTAGACCATGTCCTTGTTGCCGCAGCAAAAGCCCACGCGCCAGCCGGCCATGGAATAGCTCTTGGACAGGCTGAAGAACTCCACGCCCACATCCTTGGCGCCTTTGGCCTGGAGGAAGCTCGGGGCCTTGTAGCCGTCGAAGCAGAGGTCGGCGTAGGCGAAGTCGTGGATAACGAGCATGTTGTGCTCTTTGCAGAAGGCCACGATCTTGTCGAAGAAGTCGACGTCCACCACTTCGGCGGTGGGGTTCTGCGGATAGCTTATGATGAGCAGCTTCGGCTGGGGCCATGTCTGCTTGGTGGCTGTGAGCAGATCGTCGAAGAAGTCACGCCCTTTGCCAAGCGGAATACGGCGCACGTCTGCACCGGAGATCACCGAGGCGTAAGGGTGAATAGGATAGGCCGGGTCCGTGGCGAAGACGACGTCGCCGGGCTGGAGCATCACCAGAGCCAGGTGGGCAAGGCCCTCTTTGGCGCCCATGGTGACCACCACTTCGGAGTCCGCGTCAAGCTCCACGCCGAAGCGGCGCAGGTACCAGTTGGCCATGGCCAGGCGAAGCCCGGGGATGCCCTTGGATGCTGAGTAGCGGTGGTTGACGCCCTTCTGGGATGCCTCGATGAGCTTGTCCACGATGTGCTTGGGCGTTGGGATGTCGGGATTGCCCATGCCGAGGTCGACGATGTCCACGCCTTGGCGGCGCATCTGCATCTTCAGCTCAGTGACCACGGCGAAAACGTAGGGAGGCAGGCGCTCCATGCGCGCGAACTTGTGCATCGCGAACGGCTCCTTCTCAAGTGTTTGAATCCGTGGAATGTAGCGGGGGGCGGGCGTGGTGTCAAAGGCGCACATTCGTTCTTGACCGGAAAAGTGCGGATGGATATGTGTCCGGTTCGCGGAGAGGTGGCCGAGCGGCCGAAGGCGCTCCCCTGCTAAGGGAGTATACTGGCAAAACCGGTATCGAGGGTTCAAATCCCTCCCTCTCCGCCATACTGCGCTTTCAAAAAGAGGCCCTGACCGAGGATTTCGGCCAGGGCCTCTTTACGTGTTCCTATCTTCCGTGCGGACTCACGTCATGTCCGGGTGGGGCGCATACGCATCATCGCGAAAATCTTCATTGCACGCGGTGCAAGGCCAGAGACGCGAGAGATTTTGGTCGTCGCGTCCGTACCGCTTCACTGTGCCAACCGGTTGAGCTTATTCCCGAGCCCTTCGTGCAGAGGAAGAGGAACAGCCTCCTCCCCCCTGCGGTCCATGGCCGAGTTCCTGATAGCCTCGGCTTCCCGGCGCCCTAATGGACCTTCAGACCGGTGCCGCACCCGCTGTTCAAGCAAGCTCCTCGTGCTGGCGTCATCGCCCTCTCCGGAAAGAAGAAGACGTTGGGATACACGATCACCCATGAAGTAACTCTTCCCAGCCAGATAATGCAGCAGGGGCTTGTCCAGGGTCTGAACCACCCCGGGGAGCGAAGGTGGAGTGATTTCACGGGCAAGCAGGCTTTCGATCGAATGCAATCCGATCTGCTCAAGAGATCCGGCCACCAAGGGGTTCGCGGCCAGCGTTCTGGCTGCGCCGTCAAGGTGAGAGGCAGCAAAGTCTTGGATTGAGGCCAGGACAATGAGGTCGTTGGCTTGGCTCATAAACAGGCGAATGTGGGGGAATTCGGAGCGCAATGTCCGCAGGACGATTCCGAGCACAGCCTCTGAGGCGTCGTGTATGTGGATCCACTGGACGAACAGTCCATCTTCAGCCAGATGACGCCGGGCCAATCGATAGAATTCCCTGGAAAAGAGCGCATCGACGCCAAGCACCCAGGGGTTGCTGGGTTCTGAGACGATCAGGTTCCAGTGTTTGTGAGACCTGGCCAGGATGCGAAAGGCGTCGCCTTGGATCACATTGAATCTCGCGTCCTGGTGCACCGCTCCGGTAAACACTCCGAACAATGGCAGTGCCTTGATGACGGATGAAGAAATTTCCGCCGTGTCGATGCTGGCCACGTCCGGGTAGAGGGCCAATTCACCGGAGGTGACGCCGGTGCCCAGGCCGATCACCAGGGTCTCGGTCCGGCTGGGAGAGAGCAATGCGGGCAGGTGGGCCAGAAGCCGCAAGGTGGCCATATCGGCCACAGTGGAGGAGTCGGACTTACCATTCACCAGAATAGCCAGAGGAGCCTCGGAGTGCCAGGCTTGTCTGGGCGTGCGGGCCACTGCGGCGGAGCCCTCCGGTCCGTCCTCAAGGAACAGAGCCTCGGCGCCGTCCTGGAACTCCCGGTAGAACTGCTGTGGAGGCAGTTCACTGTAGGGAAGAGGAACCTGGACGCGAAACGTGCCCACCATGAAGCGTTCAGGGTCGAACGCTGGGTTGGCCGGGATCAGGGCGATGCCTGCCAGGGCTGCCAGGGCCGTGGCCCATCTGGTCAGCCGGGAAAGCTCGGCCGCCGCGAACCACGCTCCGAACAGCGCCAGTACCGCGCACAAAAGAAAGATCTGGCCATTGTTCAAATATGGATGGAGCAGCAGCCCCGCCACGAGACTACCCGAAAGGTTACCCAAGGTGTTGGCGCACAAAATCCGGCCGCTTAAGCGTCCAACCGTTGCCAGGTCGGAGCGCAGGCGGTTGAAGATCAAGGGGACGGCGGCGCCGATAAGCATGGCCGGGAGCCCGGCTATCAGGGCCAGGGCGGCGAATCCGGCGGCCTGGAAACCCCAGAACCCGGCTGGAGTGGGAGCGAAGAGCAGGCGCAGCCTATGGGCCCAATAGGGCCACGTGTCCAGGGTTGGGTGGATAAGTAAGAGCAGCGCCGCGATGAGGAGTTGGTTCGACCACATCGCCCTGATGTCCCATCGGGTATATTTACCGGCCAAAAGCGCGCCCGCAGCGATGGACAGCACGAAAACGCCAACAACCATGGTGAAGGAATAGGCTGAACCGCCAAAGGACAAGGCCACGAAACGCACCAACACGTTTTCGAGCCCCATGGCTTGGAAGCCGTTCAGCATAGCCAGCCCCAGCAATGCTTTCGCCAGATGCGGGCTGACTGGAATCGCTTGCTGAGAAGGCAAAGGCGGCGGGACGGTCGTTTGAGCTGGGGAGCAGACTGGCGCGAAGGCGAACCAGCAAGAGGCCATAAGGTTGAGCGATGCGGCCAGCTTGAGGCTGCCCGGAAGCCCGAGTTCTGGAACCGTCAGATAACCGGCTGCCACGGCACCAAGGAAGGCCCCGGCTGTGTTGATCCCGTAGAGAGAGGCGTGGACCGGTCCGGAGGATTCGAGATCGCTGCTCAGAGCCTGGGTCAGAAGCGGAATAGTCGCGCCCATGCAGATGGTGGGAGGTCCCATAAGGACGGCCGCAAGCCCAAATCCCTGGAGGGCAAGCCCCAGTGGCGGTTCCAGGTTGAAATCCGTGGCCGCGGCCTCGACGAAGGAAAAAAGCCAGGGAAACATCAGTCCCCAGACTCCGATGAAGGCCTCGGCGAAAGCATAAACACGAAGCGGGCGGGCAATGCGGCGGGCAACACGCCCGAAGGCCCAGTAGCCCAGGGAGAGGCCACCAAGGAATACCGCGAGCACCACTGCGGTGGCAGCCGCGTCAGCGCCCAGCAACCTGGCCAGGTAGCGTTGCCAGACCACCTCGTCCATCATGGCGGACATACCGGTGAGAAAAACGAAAATGAATGTGGCCAAAGGTGCGGGGAAAAGCCCGGGGCGTACGTTCACGGAACAATCCGTGCTTTATGTAGGGGAAAAGGTCAACGACCCGAACGGGTTCACTCTCCTGGATTCGAGTTACCCATGCGGTTTGACGTGTTCGGCCCAGACCAGCTATCGGGCAGGCCACTTCCTTGCCGCAGGAGTATTGCCATGAATGGAACAAACCGCAGTGACATCAAGCCGGGCCTACGCGTCCTGATTGTACTCAAGCAGGACCAGCGGACCGGAAAGACAACGGAAGGCGTGGTCAAGGACATCCTGACCAAAGCACCGTTTCATTCCCGGGGAATCAAGGTCCGCCTCGTAAGCGGGGAGGTCGGGCGGGTACGGGATATCCCGGGCGGACAGGGATGACGTCATAGAAAATACTTAATCCACTCGCCAAGGTGATCATAGAAAATGGAAATCTTAGTCGACGCTGATGCGCTTCCCAATGCCATCAAGGAGATACTCTTCAGGGCCTCCCTGCGTCTAAAGCTGCGTCTTACCCTGGTGGCCAACAAGAATCTGCAGATTCCCCTGTCGGACTTCATCAAGACCATCCGGGTGGGGCAAGGCTTCGACGTAGTGGATGAGGCCATTGTCGAGCTTGTCCAGGCCGGCGACCTGGTCATCACCGCGGATATCCCGCTGGCCGCCAAGGTCATCGAGAAGGATGCCCACGCCCTTAATCCCAGAGGAGAGCTTTACACCAAGGACAACATCCAGGGGCGCCTGACCATGCGCAATCTGCTCTATGAGCTTCGAAGCGGCGGTGTGACCACAGGCGGTCCTCCACCGCTCAGCCGCCGGGATCGCGAGAACTTCGCCAACCAGCTTGACCGCTTCCTGACAGAACACGGCGCCCCCTGAACGTTTTCAGCACTCAGTCTTCCACGTCCTCTTCCTCTGTTCTGCCACCCCAGCCACTCGAGATAGAAAGAGACACCCGTGCCCGCCTGGTGAAATACAGTGCAGTCCAGAACGGATATGCACCGACGGCTTGCGGGCGTAATCCCGAACCAGATCAGTCTTGAGCAAAAAAGAGAGCCCCGGGCGGGAGGGACCGCCCGGGGCCAGCGCGTGGAACCTCCGGAAAGTACAGGTGGGTGGGGTGGGGCGTGCTTTCCGGAGGAGTGGCAGGCATATGATCACATTACGGTCGAAACCTCCCGGGCGCCCGCCTTAACGGCAGACGCCCAGTTCGTACGAGAGTGCGTTACGCAGCGGATCTCTTTTCCCAGTCGCGCAGGGCTATCTTCAGAGCGCCTACAGTGAAGGTGTCGCAGTCGAGCTTCGGGTACACCTTCGGCAGGCGGGGACGAAGATCCTCGTTGCTCAGGGTGTAGCAGTCGTACACGGACTTGCCGTTTATCAAGGATGTAAGGGCGGCAAGGCACTGCTTGCTATAGTCGCAGCCAGCGGCCACTCCTCCGGCCTCTTCAATCACGTCGTCCTTAATGCGCAACTCAACGCGGATGGACTGCTTGCACGTGGTGCATCCATGCAGGCCCACCGCATTGGGGTTGGACACAGCTATTGTGAGCGGTGCGGTGCCGACGTCGCAGGCCGGAGTGGGGGAGTTTACTGCTGCCGCAACCACATCGGGTTGAACCTCGGGTTCTGGCGTCTTTAAAGGCACGGGCTTTTTCGCAGGCTTCTTGGCCGCTGCCGGAGTGGGAGCGGTGATGCCGAGTTCCCGGCGAACTTCGTCGAGGTCGATGATTCTGGGATCGACCAGGCTGAAACCGCAACTTCCGCCCCAATCCTGCTCGTCGGCAAAGGCCTCGCCATAGCGGACATCATCGAGGATCAGAAAATCCTTGGTTCCCAGGATGCGGTCCCAACGATGGACGAAGAAATCGAACTTGGCGGGATCGAAGTTCTCGACGTTGTTCCAGGTCCAGACCATGTGGCAGTACTCGTCGTCATAACCCAGAAGCGCCAGGTACCTTGCATTGCTCTCCAGGTAGTGTCGACGGCGTAAGAGGACGGCGGACTCCGGGATGGCCGAAGTGTCTAAGGGGATGTTCTTGCCGTCGAGTTCGACCTTTATGACGCATTCGTCGTCGAACTTCATGCCGCAGGTGCTGGTGTTTCCGCTGCGCCACCAATGAATATACTTCTTCGTGTAAAACTTGCGGCCCAATGCCTGAATTCGTTCCACGGTCTTTGCCGAAACCGGGTGCAGTGCGAGGTCGCACCTGCGCCCTGTAATAGTCAGGGAGAGTGTCATGTCCCTTCCTCCTCGTGTGTCTATGGGTGCTGCCCAGCAACCCAAGGGTTTCCAGGGCGTGCCCGCGCCCTGCTTGTGAAAAAAAGCATAAAGCGGGCCACAATGACATAGTGTTTAATTATAGCATGTTGTGACGAAGTGGACGGGTGGACAAGTGGGGGCGGAAGAAAAATACGTCCGCTTCGTTGACCGGGGCAGGTGGGCGGGGTAGATTCTTTTCGCAGCGTGGGATTCGGGGGTCGAAAGGGGCGGTATGAAAAGCAACGGGAAGCCATTTCCCTGCACGTCCATGTGCTCGTTCATCATGGACAGTGTGGCGGATGGCGTCTTTACCATCGATCGCGACTTGACGGTCACCTTCTTTAATCGATCGGCCGAGGCCATCTCCGGCATAAAGCAGGAGGATGCCTTGGGCCGGAAGTGCTGGGATGTTTTTCAGACGAAGAATTGCAAGGAAGTCTGCATCTTGCGTCCCTGCATGGAAGAGGACCGCAAGATTTCCCACCGTATCATGAGCATCACCCGGCCTGACGGGGCAACCGTGTCGGTAAGCGTCAGCGCCGCTCCTCTCAAGGACAACAAAGGAGAGATAATCGGGGGTGTTGAGACCATACGTGATCTTTCCGGGGGCGAAGAAACCAACCGGCTCATTGGCTGGCATTCCCCTGAGGACTTCTGCACGCGTGATCCCCATCTTTCCGAACTGGTGAGGATTCTTCCCCAGATCGCCGAGAGTGACGCAATTGTGCTCCTTTTGGGAGAATCTGGCACGGGGAAGGAGCTCTTTTCGCGGGCGATTCACAGGCTCTCAAGCCGCTCGAAGGGGCCGTTCGTGGCGGTGAACTGCGGTGCCCTGCCTGAGCAGCTCATGGAATCCGAACTCTTTGGGTACAAGGCCGGGGCCTTTACCGACGCCAGAAAGGACAAGCCAGGGCGGTTTCAACTGGCCGAGGGCGGCACACTGCTGCTAGACGAGATAGGGGATCTCCCCTTGTCTTTGCAGTCAAAGATTCTGCGGGTCCTGCAGGAGAGGGTTTTCGAGCCGTTGGGAGGCGTGGAGAGCGTACCCGCGGATGTGCGGGTGGTGGCTTCCACCAATCGGGATCTGGCCGCAATGGTTGAAGAGGGCACTTTCCGGCGCGACCTCTACTACCGGCTGAACGTTGTCCAGCTTGTCCTGCCCCCGCTTCGGGAGCGAAGCCAGGATATTCCGCTTTTGGTCGAACATTCTCTCAGGCACAGACGACAGCTGCTCGGCAAGGATATCCGTGGAGTGACCCCTGAGGTGATGCGCCTTCTTATCCGGCATGATTATCCCGGCAACATCAGGGAGCTGGAAAATATTATCGAGTTCGCCTGCATACTGTGCCCCGGCGGACTCATTGAACCGGAACACCTGCCAAAGAACCTGCGCCCGGCGATTCGCCCGCCCTCGGAGGATTTCCCCCTCACCATGGATGAGGTGCGCTACCACGCTGCCAAAAGGGCCGTCCTGCGCAATTTGGGAAATCGGAACGCCGCTTGCCGAGAGCTTGGCATTACCAAGGATACCTTGCGAAGGATTCTGCGCACCAGCGAAGCGGACGAAAAATAAGTCCGTCCTGAGCACAGGAGAGAAAAATCGTCCGGCAAGGTATTGTGCTGGAAAAAGGCCTGTGACGTTTTCGCGTTTTAAACAGCAAATAAGCACACCCAGGTTACCCAGAGTTTAGGCATCCCGCCCGGGCACAGCCGCTTTGTGAGAAAATGCGATGCCGTGCTGGGACTGTTCAGCGAGAGAACTCTCAGGGCCAACCGTAGATGTGATCCCCGGTTTTGCCTCCCAGCAAGACTTCTCGAGAGCTATCCGACTTGCTGTTCCGGCGGCCGGATGGCGCTATACCCATGCTACCATGGCCAGGCTCCTGGCCTCGCTGGCAAGAGTTCAGCGAAATACATGCGAAAGCTTGTTCCAGCTGAGGCCTTCTTAGAAAGTTCGTCTGAAACTACAGAGAAGCGTGCGGGCGTTAAAACAACACCGCCTCCAAGGTGGTAGCTTGGAGGCGGTGTTATGAGTGGTGGAAAAGGCCGGATGTTGCTTGAAGATTATTTGGCCTTCTTGCGCTTTTCCCAGAGCTTCATGTCCTTCATTTTGGCGCGGCGTTCACGCTGCAAGGACTTGCTGACCAGGGGCGTTCCCTTCTTGTAGCCGTATTTTGTCCTGTATTCGTCGGCAGTGACGCCGTGGGTGGCCAAGTGCTTCTTGGTAAGGATCTTGAAGGTCTTGCCACATTCCAAGCAGGTAACGGACTTTTCCTTGATGGCCTTTTTGGGGTCCACGGCAGGAGCTCCGCTTTCGTCAACAATGGCCACGCCCTCGCTGATGCCGCGAATGCCTTCGGCCACTTTCTTAACCATGGAGGTAATTTCCTCCTCGGTCATATTGCGGACACTTGCTTGGGCTTTTACGATTTCCAATGCTTCCTTAAGATAGTCATCCATGTGATTCTCCTTACTGTCGCGGGTGGTGTTTCGACGCAATACACGAAACAACGGCGTAATGTAAATAACCCAAATGCATTTTTCTCCATCAGTGAAAGTTTTTTGGAGTGTTACGGATTAAGATGCAATATGCGGTGAAAAGCTTTGCCTGGAGCGGCGTCCGGCAAATTCGCTAGCGTTTCTAGAAATCCATAAGGGCATGATGATTCGCACTTGATGTTTGCAAAAAAGAAAGCAGTGACGAAAAAATTTGCGTACGTTCTGCATCACACTGCGTATGGTTCCCAGCTTTGACAAAGGTGGTTTGTCCGGGCAAATGTTTCGCGAGGCGAGAAAGGGGGGGACTCATGTTCACGGGACTGGTGCAAGGCATGGGCAAGGTGGAGGCGCTTGAGAGGCGTGGCGGACAGATGCGGTTGTCCATCAAGGCTCTTTTCGAACTTCAAAACATTGTTTTGGGTGAATCCATCGCGGTGAACGGTGTGTGTCTCACGGTTGAGAGCGCAGCAACTCATTCCTTCAGCGCCTATGCATCAACCGAAACCATGGAGAAGACCAACCTGGGCGCACTCGCGTCTGGCTCCAAAGTGAACCTGGAGCGCGCCCTGGCCCTGGGCGATCGTCTGGGAGGCCATCTGGTGAGCGGGCACGTGGATTGTCAGGCCAAGGTCGATTCCGCTTCCCCGGCCGGGGAGTCCATGCGTTACACCCTCGTCTTTCCCCCTGAGTTCGGCATCTATGTGGTGGAAAAAGGGTCCGTCTGCCTGGACGGAATAAGCCTTACGGTCAACGAGTCCGGCCAGGATTGGCTCAGTGTGAACATCATTCCCGCCACGCAGGCAGAAACCACCATCTCCGGCTGGGGGCCGGGCCGGGCCGTGAACATGGAGTGCGACCTTATCGGGAAATACGTGGTCCGCATGCTAAAGCCGTTCGCCTCCAAGGCCAAACCCTCGGGGATCACCGACGACTTCCTCAAGCAGCACGGGTTTTAGGAGTTTTTGCGATGAGGTCTGACGGCGACGGCAATACGCCGCCGTCAGACCAGTTGGGAATTGCGTGTGAGCGCGATTACGGGTGCTTGCGGAATTTATCCTGCACATGGACGCTGCCGCTGTGACACGGTGTGCAATCCATTCGCCCCTTGCTGATTGGGGATGACTTGCCCTTCCCGTGGCATGATCCGCAGGCCTCCTCGGCCTTGGACATGCTTGCAGAGGCGAAGGTGCCGTCGATTTTGGCATTCATGATCTCGATGGCCTTTATTGCAACGTCCGCCGTGATCCGGGAGCAACGTTCGCTACGTTTGGTGCTGGAGGCGTCGATGCCTGTGGCGAAGCTCCAGGTGCTCACGGAGAGATGGCAGAGCACAGAGCCGGGAACGCCGGTGGGCACCATCCCTTTCACCCCCCGAGCCTTTTCTCCGGGATCGTATTTGGGCAATGCGGTTTGTTCGTACCAGCGGAACAATTCCGTGACCATCGGATCCCGCTCCTTGCGGCCCCAGAACAGGGCGAAGGCGCTTGCCGCACCCAGGAGCGCCCCACAGATGGTGCCCCACTCGGAAATGCCGCTCTTGCCCACTTCCATCATTGTGAACGGGAACTGGTTATACGGTGCCCCGTAGCGTTTACCCAGGCTGCCCACAATGGAGTAAAACGTCCCATAACAACAGCCGAAGTCGTTGTGCCAATATCCGTCGTAGGCCAGAGGGGCGCAGGTCTGGGCGTCGAGCTTGTGGGGAAGCCAAGCCGCCAGCTTGTCCCCCGTGTCGTGTGTTGCGCCTCTGGCGTCCCCGTTCGGCATCGCTACGCTCGCCGCTCCCCCGATCAGGGCACCGCCCAGCACGCCCAGTACGTCACGTCTGCTGCAGGAAAACATTCCATCACCTCCGGTCAGTATTTGGTTGTGGATGCTGACCGGAAGAAAGCAAGCCACATGCCATTGTCTGGGCTAGGCATCTATCTTAAATCACACGTGATTTTGTTGGATGGGGAGGGGCGGTGCAAACATGCTGGTGTGGGTCGCAAACGGGTGTTGGCAGCCAGAGCACATGGGAGCGCCTGACTGGTAGGAGACGAGGCGTGGGGCTGTTACGGCCTGGCTTGCCCTTTTTGATTTTCCCTACTACTAAAAAGTGTTCCGGCCAACGCTTCCAGCGTTGGCCTTCAGGAGGACTTTTTCATGCCACTTTGTACAACAGAAGAAGCCATAGAGGTAATCCGCCAGGGGAAGATGATCATCCTGGTGGACGACGAGGACCGTGAAAACGAAGGCGACCTGACCATCGCCGCCGAAAAGATCACGCCCGAGATAATCAATTTCATGGCCGTGCATGGCCGGGGCCTAATCTGTCTGCCCATGGCCCCGGAATGGATCGACAAGCTCAACCTGCCCTTGATGACCCACCAGAACGAGTCCCAGTTCGGGACCGGATTCACGGTGTCCATCGAGGCCAGGCGAGGCGTCACCACTGGCATTTCGGCCTTTGACCGGGCCACCACAATCCTCACCGCCGTGGCGGACGACGTCAAGGCCGAGGACATCGTCTCCCCTGGCCACATATTCCCCCTGCGCGCCAAGGAAGGCGGCGTGCTGGTGCGCGCCGGCCAGACCGAGGGCAGCGTTGACCTGTCGCGTCTGGCGGGTCTGAAACCCTGCGCCGTGATCTGCGAGATCATGCGCGACGACGGCAACATGGCCCGCATGCCGGATCTTATCGAGTTCGCTCAGAAGCACGACTTGAAAATCGCCTCCATCGCGGACCTCATCCGCTACCGCATGCGTTTCGGACATCTTTCGGTGAACAAGGCCGCCGAAGCCACGCTGCCCACCTGCTACGGCGAAGGGTTCAGGGTTATCGCCTTCGAAACCCAGGGGCCCGGGCCGAAGACCCACGTGGCCATCGTCAAGGGAGACATCAAACCCGGGGAACCCACCCTGGTTCGCGTGCATTCGGAGTGCCTCACAGGCGACGTGCTGGGCTCCTTGCGTTGCGATTGCGGCGGCCAGCTCCAGCAGGCCCTGCGCATGATCGACCGCGAGGGCAAGGGCGTGCTCCTCTACATGCGCCAGGAGGGCCGGGGCATTGGCCTGGCCAACAAGATCAAGGCCTATGCCCTTCAGGACCAGGGGCTCGACACCGTGGAAGCCAACCAGAAGCTCGGCTTCAAGGCGGACCTTCGCGACTACGGCATCGGAGCTCAGATGCTGGTGGCCCTGGGGGTTACCAAAATGCGGCTCATGACCAACAATCCCAAGAAAATAGTGGGCCTTGAGGGCTACGGCCTCGAGGTGGTGGAACGGGTCCCCATCGAGATGAACGCCTGCGAGCAGAACATCGACTATCTGCTCACCAAGAAGGAAAAGATGGGTCACATGCTCAACCTGGAGAACAAGTAAGGAGCCGCGCCATGCTGCACATCCGCACCATCGAAGGCCAAATGACGGCCAAGGGGCTTAAGTTCGCCATTCTGGCCTCCCGCTTCAACGACACCATCGTGGACCGCCTCGTGGGCGGCGCGGTCGACTATCTCGTCCGTCACGGCGCCGAACGCGAGGACCTGACCCTGGTTCGGATTCCCGGCGCCTTCGAGATGCCCCTGGCGGCCAAAAAGCTGGCCAAGTCCGGCATGTACTCGGCCATCATTTGCCTGGGGGCGGTGGTGCGCGGGCACACCCCGCACTTTGATTTCGTTGCCGGCGAGTGCACCAAGGGCCTGGCCCAGGTGGGGCTGGACAGCGGCGTGCCCATCGGGTTCGGCCTTCTGACCACCGACAATCTCGAGCAGGCCATCGAGCGCGCCGGAACCAAGGCCGGCAACAAGGGTGTGGAAGCCGCCTCCGCCGCGCTGGAGCTGGTTCGGGTTCTGGAGCAGATATAGTGTCAGGACCCCAGACCCCAAGGCGCAAAGCCAGGCGACGCGCCTTTCAGGTGCTTTATGGGTTCGACTTCGAACCACCGGTGAACGACCGGGCGCTGTTAAAGGCCGTGGAGAACGCTCCCATGGACCCGGACCTGCCCGAGTCCGGCGACAGCTATGTGCTGGAGCTGGTCAAGGGAGTGTGGAAAGACCACGAGGAATTGGACAAGCTCGTTCAGGAGCACTCCCAGCATTGGAAACTCGCCCGCATCGCCAAGGTGGAACTGACCATTCTGCGACTGGCCCTGTACGAGATCCTGCACGTTGCGGACATCCCCTTGCGCGTGGCCTTAAACGAGGCCGTGGAGCTGGCCAAGGAATTCGGCGACGAGAACTCGCCGGGCTTCGTCAACGGCATCCTGGACGCCGTGGCCAAAGCCGTGGACCAGGGCAAGTTCACCATCAAGAAAGACCTCGCGTCCAACAAAGAAGAAGCCTGAGATGAAACGCTACGAACCGCTTTCCATAGAAGCCAAATGGCAGCAGAAGTGGACCGGGGAGCGCTGCTTCCATGTTGAAGCGGATGCTTCCAAACCCAAGTACTACGTTCTGGAGATGTTCCCCTACCCGTCCGGGCGCATCCATATGGGACATGTGCGGGTCTATACCATTGGCGACGTGGTGGCCCGGTTCAAGCGCATGCATGGTTTCAACGTGCTGCATCCCATGGGCTGGGACGCCTTCGGCCTTCCGGCCGAGAACGCGGCCATCAAGCACGGCCTGCATCCTGCCAAGTGGACGTACGAAAACATCGACAACATGCGTTCCCAGCTGCAGAAGATGGGCTACTCGCTGGATTGGGAGCGCGAACTGGCCACCTGCGACCCGTCCTACTACCGCTGGGAGCAGCTCTTCTTCCTCAAGTTTTATGAAAAGGGCCTGGTTTACCGCAAGAATTCACCGCAGAACTGGTGCCCGGACTGCCACACCGTGCTGGCCAATGAGCAGGTGGAGGACGGCAAGTGCTGGCGCTGCGACTCGGAAGTGGAGCAGAAGGACCTGGAGCAATGGTTCTTGCGCATCACTTCCTACACCGAGGAACTGCTTAAGGACCTGGAGACCCTGGCCGGCGGCTGGCCGGAGCGGGTGCTCACCATGCAGCGCAACTGGATCGGCAAGTCCGTTGGCTGCGAAATAGATTTTCCCCTCGAGGACGGCTCCGGCTCGGTGCGGGTGTTCACCACCCGCCAAGATACGCTCTGGGGTGCGACCTTCATGTCGCTCGCGGCCGAGCATCCCCTGGCCGAGAAGCTGATCTCTGGCAAACCCCAGGAGGGCGAAGCCCGGGCCTTTATCGAGAAGATCCGCTCCCTGGACCGCATCAAGCGACAGGCCGACGATCTGGAAAAAGAGGGCGTGTTCACGGGCAGCTACTGCACAAACCCCGTGACCGGGCTCAAGATGCCCATCTACCTGGCCAACTTCGTGCTCATGGGCTACGGCACCGGCGCGGTCATGGCCGTCCCGGCCCATGACCAGCGCGACTTCGAGTTCGCCAAGAAGTATGGCCTTCCCCTCAAGGTGGTCATCAATCCCAAGGGCGAGACCCTTGCGGCCGAGGTCCTGACCGCGGCTTACACCGACCCGGGTGTCCTGGCCGATTCCGGTCCCTTCACCGGCCAGGGCAGCGAGTCCGCCAAGGTCGGCATCGCGGACTGGCTTGAAGCGGAGAACAAGGGCACCCGGGCCGTGAACTACCGCCTGCGCGACTGGAACATCTCCCGCCAGCGCTACTGGGGTGCCCCCATCCCCATGGTCTACTGCGACAGCTGCGGCGTGGTGCCTGTGCCGGAAAATGAGCTGCCCGTTAAGTTGCCCCTGGACATCCAGGTGCGTCCGGACGGCCGCTCCCCCCTGCCGGACTGCGCCGAATTCGTGAACGTGGCCTGCCCCAAGTGCGGCGGCAAGGCACGGCGAGAGACCGACACCCTGGACACCTTCGTGGAGTCGAGCTGGTATTTCCTGCGCTACGCATGCCCCCGGGAGGACACGGCACCCTTTGATGCGGAAGCCGTGAAATACTGGTCGCCCGTGGACCAGTACGTTGGCGGCATCGAACACGCCATCCTGCACCTTCTGTATTCGCGCTTCTGGGTGAAGGCCCTGCGTGATCTGGGATACGTGACCCATGCCGAGCCTTTCGCCAACCTGCTCACCCAGGGCATGGTGATCAAGGACGGGGCCAAGATGTCCAAGTCCAAGGGCAACGTGGTGGACCCGGACGTCATGGTTGCCAAGTACGGCGCGGACACTGTCCGGGTGTTCATGCTGTTTGCGGCCCCGCCGGAAAAGGACCTGGAGTGGTCCGACTCAGGCATCGAGGGCTCGGCTAGGTTCTTGTCGCGTATATGGCGTCTTGTCACCGAAGAACTGGCTGGCGTAATTTCTCCCACGGGCCCCTGCCTGGCCTTGGACCCGGCGTCGCTTTCGCCCCTGGCCAAGGAGCTCCGCCGCCGCGAGCACGCCATGGTGGCCAAGGTGGCCAAGGATATCGAAGGTCAGTTCCAGTTCAATACGGCCATTGCCGCCATCATGGAGATGCTCAACTTCCTCTACGCCAATGTGGACGAGTTGAAGAGGGATTCGGGCAAGGCCCTGTCCTCCGCAGTCAATTCACTCCTGGTGGCGCTTTCTCCCATGGCCCCGCACGTGTGCGAGGAACTCTGGGAGATGATCGGGCATAAAAAGATGTTGGCGGAAGCACCCTGGCCGGCCCACGACCCGGCAGCCCTGGCCACGGACACGGTCACCGTGGTGGTGCAGGTGTGCGGGAAGCTGCGCGGCAAGATCGAGGTGGCGGCCGACGCGGACGAGGAGTCTGTGAAAGCGGCGGCGCTGGCCGAGGAAAACGCTGCCCGCCATATCGAGGGCAAGACCGTGCGCAAGGTCATCTACGTGCCCGGCAAGCTGGTGAATATCGTGGCCAACTAGGCTGCGCATCAAGAGCATTTAGCGGGAGTTCTTCCCGTGTGAGCCCCTGGATGAGCCATCTCGTCCGGGGGCTTTCGCGTGGGTGGGTGTTATTTAAGCATTTCCAGGCAGACCACTCGAAAATGCTCTGGAGCTGTGTTCGTTCAAGAGCGCGACAGGTGGGCATGGGAGCTTGTGATTGGTGAGAGTTGGTCTTACCCTCAAGCCGTTTTCAAAGAACTGCCTCATTCAAGGAACTACCATGCGAAAGACCACGCTCTTCCGGCAACTCGTGAACGATCCGGAAATACTCATGCTTCCCGTGGCCCACGACGGCCTCTCCGCCCTGGCCATCGAACAGGCCGGGTTCAAGGCCATGGCCGTGGCTGGTTACGGCACCTCGGGCAGCCTGCTTGGCCTGCCAGACATCGGGCTCATCAGCTCCACGGAGATGCTTGGCCATTACTCCCGCATTGTGGAACGGGTCAGCCTGCCGGTGATGGTGGACATCGACACCGGGTTCGGTGACGTCAACAACGTCATTCGCACGGTGCGTCTGGTCGAGCAGTTGGGCGCGGCCGCGCTTTTTATTGAGGACCAGACCTACCCAAAGCGCTGCGGCCACATGGCCGGGAAACAGGTGGTCCCTGTGGAGGAGTTTCTGCCCAAGCTTAAGGCAGCCTTGTGGGCCAGATCCGATCCCGATTTCGTCATCATGGCCCGCACCGACGCGGCCGCGGTCTACGGAATCGACGAAGCCATCCGGCGGGCGCGGCTCTACGCTGAAGCCGGGGCGGACATGGTGTTTGTGGAGGCCGTGACCTCGCCCGAGGATATGCGCAGGGTCAATTCGGCTGTTTCCGTACCAAGCATGGCCAACATGATAGAGGGCGGGAAGTCGCCCTTCCTTCCGGCTTCGGAACTACAGAAGTTGGGCTACTCAGTGGCTGCGTATCCCTGTGCCTCCGTGTTCACCGCGGCCAGGGCGCTTACGAACTGGGCCGGATATCTCAAGGAGCACGGGACAAGCCAGGGGTTTGCCGGGGCAGAAACCATGATGGATTTCGAAGAGTACTTCAACTTCATAGGAGCGAAGGACATCCGGGAGCGGGAAAAGAAGTTCATCAAGGAGTGAGCGATCGTTGCCAAGCGTTTCCCCCATTGCGCCGGAGGCCAAGGCATGACGGCTGGTTGGCATGGAAGACGCAATCGACTCAAAAGCCCTGGCCGGACACGGCCAGGGCTATTCTTGTTTGAGATAACAAGGTGTAAAAGAAGAATTAAATATACTGGAAAAGCTGGGTGAGGAAGTCCGGGCTCCACAGGTTTGGAGTCGTGCTGACGAGAGACTGGATGGTTGAGAGAAGGGTCGCGAAGCTCGATTCCGGAACGCTTACGTTTACGCTTGTGCTCCCGGAATTAACCGCGACAGTTACAGCCCAAAGAGTGCTCAGCATAAGTTGTTTCACGTTGTGCTCCATGGAATGCCGGGCACGTTGATCCCGGGTTGTCGTTAACGTGGAATCGGCTGGGGATGAACAAGGAGTGTCACCCTGTACAGCCACAATCCACACTAGCGCCGTTGTACGGCGTATCCGTATTGAACCGGCCAGGATGGGTCACCCCCAAGCTCCTGTTGCGCCTTGATTGACCAGTAGGGTTCTCTTAGCATCTCGCGACCCAGGAGCACCAAGTCGGCTTCGCCCGAAGCCACGATGGACTCGGCTTGATCGACTTGAGTGATGAGCCCCACTGCGCTGGTCATGACATGGACCTCTCGGCGGATGGCGGCAGCGAAGGGGACCTGGAAGCCGGGTTTCACCGGAATCGAGGCGTGGGGAACCAGGCCGCCCGTACTGACATCCACGAGATCTATACCGATTTTGGCCAACTCCCTGGCAAAGATGATGGATTGCTTCAGGTCCCATCCACCCTCCACCCAGTCGGTGGCGGATATCCTGGTGAACAGAGGCATATCGTTTGGCAACACTGCTCGGATAGCGGCCGCGGTTTCCAGCGGCAAGCGCATGCGGTTGGCCAGTTCACCGCCGTATGCGTCCGTGCGGACGTTGCTTACGGGTGAGAGGAACTGGTGCATCAGGTAGCCGTGAGCGGCATGCAACTCCACCACTTCGAATCCGGCGGCCACGGCGCGGCGCGCGGCGGCAACGAAAGCCTCCTTCACGTTCGCGATTCCAGCCTCGTCCAAGGGCTCGGGTATCGTGTCCCCCTCGGCGAAGGGGATAGGACAGGGGGCCTGGGTTATCCAGCCGCCTTCGTCAGGCGTGACAATCTTTGAGCCACCCAGCCAGGGAGGCAGACAGCTGGCCTTGCGCCCGGCGTGAGCCAGCTGAATGGCGGGAACGGCTCCCATGCGGCGTACGAAGGAGGCTATGCGGGCCAAGGGTTCGATGTGCTTGTCGTCCCAGAGCCCCATGTCCCCGGGAGAGATGCGACCCTCGGGCAATACTGCAGTCGCTTCCACGAAAACCAGGCCAGCCCCGCCAACAGCCCTGCTTCCCAGGTGGACCAGATGCCAGTCGTCGGCCATGCCGTCTGTGGCGCAGTACTGACACATGGGGGATACGCCGATGCGGTTGCGGACAGTGACTCCCCGAATTTCAAGGGGGGAAAGGAGTGCCGGACCAGCCTCGAAAGGGGCGAATTTGTCTCGGGCCGTCATGAAAATACCTCTCTCCCGAAATACGTAACGGTTGCCACAGGACGAAGCGGTACGCCGGGGTTTGCTCCAGGAATCGTTGCTAGTTCCAGTAACACTTATCACGAACTTATGGGCGGAGCGCAAGAGGCATGTGCGGGCTGTTCTGGAAGGAAGTATGCAATATCTTGGGGTATGAGAGTCATTTCCAAACAGTTGGGCGGGTGACGGAAACAAAGATATTTCCCGGTGGGTGGACCTGTGTAGCTGCCATAAACTGGATTTCCCCACCGGTGCGGCACTTCTCTGCGGATAACGATGAGCAACCACTACCCTATGGTCCTGGGCTGTTGTCTGCGTGAAAGGGGGATGGACCCGGTTATATCGTGAACGCGTTCCCTGGCAGGATTCATTCGGAACGGGCCAGTGTTTGCCCTGAAGCGCTTCAAAAGAGAGAGGCCGCCCGTAGGCGGCCTCTTCTAGGGGGGTATAGGGTTTAAGAGACTCTAGTGCTTCTTCTTGGACTTCTTCATGGACAGGCCGACGCCGTCGAACATGTAGAAGATGGCGTAGCCATACCACATGGTATAGATAACGTAGAAGATCAGCAGGAAGCTCAAGAGGAAGATGTTCTTTGAAACCGGTTCGCCTTCGATGCCGTAGAAGTTGTAGCCGGGTTCGATGGCCTTCTTCATCACGGCATCCAGGGCTTTGGCCTCGGCCACCTTGCCGTCCTTTTGCAGGGGCTTCACCAGGGCCGAGAAACCGCTCCACAGGTCCTTCAGGAGCTTGTGGTTGGCCTTGTTCTCGGGTTTGTCAGCAGCGGGGCCGACAACCATGAACACTTCCTTGGACTTGGTGGCGGCGAAGGAGAGCATGGCGCCCAAGTCGCCCTTCACGGTGAGCACGTTTTCCTTCACGTCCACGGTCGCGCCAGCAGTTGTGAGGGCCTTGGCCACGTCCTGGGCCTTTTTGTTGGCCGTGGCCTGAGCCTTGGCCGGGTCCGGTTCGTCCTTGGGATCGGGCTTGGCAATGGTCGCGGTGACGGCCAGCTGTTTGCCCTTTTGCTTCTCCACCCCGGCATTGACCTCCGCGAAGTAATCCGAGGAGTTCTTGGACAGCCTGTTGAAGAAGTCGTCAGAGAATTCAAGGCCGGTCTTGCCGCCGAACAGCGGCGACATGATCAGCATGAAAACCACCAGGAAACTCACCATGAGCAGCGCACCCTTGGTGAAGGCGCCTTTGTTGACTACCATCATGTCTTATTCCTCCCCGCGCAGCATGCCGATGTTGGCGAAGAACTTTCCGAACACCCACACGCCGAAAAGACCAACGCTGACCCAGAAAACGATGTTGCCCACATACTCGATCATGTTGTTCAACTCGGGCGACCAGCCAAGGTAGCCGAGCTCAGTGAGCTTCTTGGGCAGGGTGGCGGCGCGGTTGATGAAACCGGAGATGATGGACAGGGCGTAGAAACCGCGGATGTGAACGCCTTTGACCACCTTGGTGACCAGCGCGCCGACCTGGATGCCCAAGAGCGAGCCGATGAGCATGCCCATGGCCAGGGTGTAGAACACGAAGCCGTATACCGCGTACTGGGTGATGCCAGCGAAACCGGCGGTGAAGATGATCTGCAGGATGTCCGTGCCCACCGTGGTCATGGAGGAGACACCGAACACGTACACGAACATGGGGAAGGTGATGAAACCGCCGCCCACGCCCATGATGGAGGCCAGAGCGCCCACGATGAAGCCGCCGGAGGCCAGGACCCACATGGAGAGCTGGCGGCCGCCGGGGACAAAGTCCTCGTCGAAGGTGATCATCGGGGGAATCTTCAGGGCCTGGACCTTCTTGGCCAGAGGGGGCACGCCACCGCCGGCGGGACCGCCGTGGGAGTCGCCGCCTTCCTCACCCTTACGCGACTTCAGGAAGTCGTAGGCGCCGTAGAAGCCCAGGAAGCCGAGCAGCACCGCGTAGATGGAGGAAATGAAAAGTTCGGACATGAGCGGATCGGCGTCGTAGAGAGCCTTGTTCAGGTAGCCGCCCGCAACAGCGCCGAAGCCGGAACCCAGCAAGAAGCCCATGGCCAGTTTCACGCTCACGTTGCCCAGCTTCTTGTGCACAGCCGTGCCCATGATGGCTTTGGCAAAGATGTGGAACAGGTCCGTGCCAACGGCCAGGATGCCTTTCACGCCGGCGGCCATGAGGGCCGGGGTGATGATGAAGCCGCCGCCCGCGCCGATGCAGCCCGTGATCAGGCCGGCAGCCAGGCCGACGCCGATGGAGGCCAGAAAAATCGTGGTGTTGTAGTAGGACGGCATGTAGGCAGTCTTGCCGCCGATAACGTCCGCCGCCTCGACAAGGCTGAAGCCCAGGATGGGCAGGGCCAGCACCAGAAGCATCAAGACTTTCTTGCGGTTCTTGATGATGCTCATGGAGACTTCGTAGTCCCACCTGGCATGGGCCCTCGCCCCTTCCATCATGAATTCGTACACGTCTCTGAAGAATCGCATCCGGTTACACCTCCGTTCCCGAAAAAAGTTTCACCCCTCGCGGTTTCACCCCAACAGCGCGGGCCACACTCCTCACCCTTGCCTCTGCTCCGGATTCCGGCCGTCCGGCGATCCGGCTATTCCCTGTTCAAGCATCCCTCGTACCGCTTCCACCAGAATCGAAGGATCCTCACTCTTTGGTACGAAGAAAACCATGGGTTCTGTCAAACAGGCTGATGCTTCCTCAATTTCATGCGCGTGCACGGCCACTGGGAGCACAGGTCTTGCCAAGCGGGCCTGGCGGATGACGCTTAAAGGGTCCATGTCCGGCAGTTCGGAATCCACCACCAGAATGTCCGCTCCGGAAGCTGCCAAATTCGTGGCTTCACGTCCCAGTCCGCAACTTTTCACACTTATTCCCTCTCGCGAGAACTCTCTGGCCAGAAGCTCCCGGATGTGCCGGTTGCGATTGGCCAGGATCACAGTGAAGGAAGCTGTTGCGGCGGTTGCCATAACAGGCCTTAGGCAAAGGGTGTGCCAGAGAGTCAGTTCCTAATTGCCTGAATTGAAATACAAAAAAAACGGCCAGCTATTTGGCTGGCCGCTTGGATGTCCATTTTCTTTACACTTAGTAAAACTTTATGTTTCCGGAGCATTCGTTCAGGTGGCCTTTTAAGCTATTTTGAAATGAAAGCCCCGGGAATGGTTCATACGGGCTGGCAATCAGATAACAGGGAGGCGGATAATGGTCCGAAGCTTGTCCGACGCTGTCCGGCTTGGATCGGAGAGGTAAATTTCGTGATGTCGGCCAACCACGGTGAGTTGTTTCTTTTCGATGAAGGCGTGCATGATTTCGAGAGTTGAGTCTTCCTTGTCATAGGGGCCGACATGCAGCATCTGCACACACTGGCCTTCCTCAAAGCCCATGACACCGACCCTTTTTACCAACTGCGATTTGCCTTTGGCCAGAAGCTCGGCTTGAACCCGGTCCAGGTCGTTCTCTCCAATGAAGTCCGGAGTGCGCAGCAGGAGGGTCCAGTTCCAGGCTGATTGGGGAGCTGAAGCAAAGTCGAAGTAGCCGGGGTCCAGATGCCACAATCCTTCGAGTTTGCTGATTACATAGTCGCGCCCGTTTTTTTTGCTCTGCATTTTGAGAGTGTAGGCAACGGAGTAAAGGGCCTGAACGGACTGCTGGAACAGAGGCTCACGTGGGTGTCCGGATCCCTCGATGCTCAGGAACCAGGCAGTATCAACAGTGACAAGCTTGGGTGTGCGCGTGGCTGCGTATTCGGCTTTGTTCAAGGCGAACAGGTCAATCTTTTCGGTGGCCATTTCCCCTCCAGGTTGCCAAGAGTGTCCAAAGCCAATACCTGCCTTGGGCATGCAAGAAAAGTCCGGAGCATATCTCAGACTGATTAAGCGTTTGCGCTTACACCCCGGCAGTCCCGAAGCCGCCCTGGCCGCCGGAGCGTGGAACTTGGCGCTGGAACTGGCTCATCCGGCGACGTTTTGCGAAAGTCTGGACAGGGAGGCGTTCATCGAATGCTTCGAACCGCATGCAAGAGCCAGTTCCCACCTCATGACGCGCTTGGAAGGGTGTGGTTCGGTATGGATCCTGGCTGCTACCATCGGCCCGAGCCTTGAGGAGCGCGCGCGGGATATGTTCACCTCCGGGCAGGCGTTTTCAGGGTATGTACTCGACTATTTCGGCACATGGCTGGTGGATCAGGCACTGCGACGCGAAATTGCCGGACTAAGAAGGCGGATCGGGACCACCACAATTCGCCTGAGCCCTGGGACCAAGGATTTCCCCTTGGCGGCCCAGGCCATGATCGTAAAACTCGCCGGGAGGTCACTGGGGTTGTCGCTCACATCGGCAAACCTGCTGATCCCACAGAAATCCGTCACCACAGTTCTAGGACATGTCGAACAGTCTGTTGTTAAGCAGCCTGACGTTTCTCCATAGGTAGCCAAATGTCGAGAAAAATTGACAGAATCTGGTCCTCTGCAAGCCGGGAGCTCCGTGTTTCTCTAGTAGCGCTCTATTTAGATTCACCTAATTGCCCATTCAATCTTCTGTGAAGCCAAGGCTGCAACATTTGCGTGTTTCCCGCATTTGTGTGGCAAGTTGCTGGCAGTTTCGCAATCCCAGATGTGGGAAATGAGGAGCGACGCCCTTCTTGTCGGAGTTTGCTAAACAACTATTATCAATACTAACTTATGTGGATAGCTTGACAATATCTGGGCGCGACCGCAATGTGAGGCCGGGCAAACAGCGTAGGAGGATATTATAATGGGAAAAAGCATCCTGTTGTACGCCTTTGTGGTATTAATCTGCTTTGGGTCTATTCCGGTTAGCGCCAAGGACGAATATTCTTACGTTGGTTCGAAGTCCTGCGCTCAATGCCATGAGCAACAGTACGCAAACTTTGCGAAGTATTCAAAAAAGGCGCATGCATGGGATTCCATCGCTGTTATGAAGCCCAAACTCAAGGAACAAGAACTCAAGAAGTGTTATGAGTGCCATACCACCGGGTACGGCAAGAAAGGCGGCTTCACCAGCAAGGAAACCACCCCGAATCTCGCTGACGTGGGGTGCGAAACCTGCCACGGCCCCGGGAGTGCCCACGCCGAGTCCGGCGACCCCAAGCAGATCACCCGCCGCCCGTCCACCCAGACGTGCGCCACATGCCACAACCCCGAACGCATCGAAGACTTCAGGTTCAAACCTCTCATCTTCTCCGGCGCGCACTAGGGGGGCCAAGACATGAACATTTCCCGCTCCATCAATGCGAAGATGACCCTGGTCATCGCCTTGATCTCTCTGGCGGTCATTTCCGTGATCATGCTTTTTGAGGGGATCGGCGTTCAGAGGATGATGTCCGACCAGATCAGGCACACTGCGGAAACCGAGGCGGACCTGGCCTATATGGGCATAGAAAAGCCGATGGTGGTGGGCGACAACAAATCCACCATCGCCGAGTTCGCCGCCATAGGTACCAAGTTTAAAGACCTGACGGCCTACATGACCTCCTACACCGGGAACGTGACCTACAGTACCGACACCGGGACCGTTCGCAAGGAGTATTCCTCCGTCGCGGGCAACGACGAACTGGTCAAACTCCACCAGCGGGGGCTCAAGGAAAACATACGGGAGTCGGTCTTTCTGGATATGGGGGGGAAAAAGATACTGGCCCGTGTGATCTCCATTCCTAACCAGAAGAAGTGCTACCATTGTCACGGCGAGTCCGAGCCCATCATTGGCCAGATGATCCTGCTTTCAGACGTGTCCGGCGCTTGGGGGGCCATGCGCTCCCAGCTCTTCACCTCGATGGGCATGGGCTTGGCCGGGGTGGCCGTGCTCATCGGCATCTCTGTCTGGGCCGTGCGCGTCATGCTCATACGGAAGATAAAAACTCTGGCACATGCCTCAGAGCAGGTTATCGAGGGGGATTACAATGTCAGCTTCGATGTGGCCGGGCAGGATGAATTGGCTACATTGGCGGGCGATATCGGCAAGATGGTGGTACAATTGAAGGACAAACTCGGCTTTTCCGAGGGAGTGCTGAACGGCATTCCCACTCCCTGCCTTATACTTGGCGCCGACAAGAAGATCATCTGGCTCAATAATCACATTTGCGAGCTTCTGGAAAAGCGTGGCGACCCCTCCACCCACCTGGGGCTCACCTCCGGGATGTTCATTTGGAAAGACGACAATCGGGAGACCATGTCCGAAAAGGCCATCGTTCTCGAGCAGGCACTCAGCGCAGAACGGGAGGTTATCACCGACACGGGCAAGCACCGCTTCGTGGCGGTTTCGGCAACGCCGTTCTTCGATATGGACGGCAATCTGATGGGGTCCGTGACCTTCTGGAACGACATCACCGAGATACGCGAACAGCATAAGCAGATCGAGGCACAGAACGCCGTCATCGCGCAGGCGGCCGAACGTGCGGACGGCATAGCCCACCATTTGGCCGGAGCCTCGGAACACTTGCTGGAGAGGATCAGCCTAACCACACAGGGAACCAACCACCAGCGCAGCCGCATTCAAGAGACCGCTGCCGCGGTGGAGGAGATGAACGCCTCGGTTCTGGAAGTGGCGCGGAACGCTTCCGATGCTTCGACCAATGCGGAAAACGCGAAGCAGCGGGCAGTGGACGGACAGAAGGTCGCTGCGGATTCCATCACGGCCATCATGAACGTGCGCAATCAGACCATGAAGATGTCCGAGAGTCTGCATGATCTCGGCGAACAGGCCATAGGCGTCGGGCGTATATTGAACATAATAAACGACATAGCGGACCAGACCAACCTGCTGGCCCTGAATGCCGCCATTGAGGCTGCCCGCGCGGGCGAGGCTGGCCGGGGCTTTGCGGTTGTGGCCGACGAGGTTCGCAAACTGGCCGAGAAGACCATGCAGGCCACCCAAGAGGTCCATTCCGCTGTGAGCGGAATTCAGGAAGGGGCGAAACTCAATATCAGCCTTATGGACGAAGCGGACAAGAGCGTTGAACAGGGCGCGGAACTGGTGAAGAACGCCGGGGAGGCGCTCCGGGAGATCGTGGGGGTGTCGGTGCAGACCGCAGACATGATCCGTTCCATCGCCACGGCCGCCGAACAGCAGTCCGCCGCCTCGGAAGAGATCAACCACAGCGTGGACGACGTGAATACCATCGCCGGAGAAACCGCTCAGGCTATGAACGAGCTGGCGGAGACCTCCAAGGAAGTGGCCAGTGTGGCCTCTGAGCTCCGGGAAGTTATCGGGAGCATGACCCTGGCAGAGGGTTCAGGCCCGAAGAGTCTGACGTAACCCGGTCGTTTGCACACAGGCAAAGAGAAGAGAGAGGGCACATGCCCTCTCTTTTTTTCGGTGCGGCCTGGGTTATGAAAACCTGCTGCAAACGTTGAGGCTCACGTCCAAGCCTTTGCGTGGGAGCAGGGACAGGGCAGGCTTAGGGCAGAACATCCCCGATCTTCACGCTGGCTTTCACCACCAGACCGAGCTTCTCCATCTTGGCCAAAAGCGTAGGGCGAGACAGACCAAGGAGCTTGGCGGTCTGGGAACGGTTTCCTCCGGTGACCCGCAGAGCTTCGGCAATCACCTGTGCCGCGAATCGGTCCGTCACCTGTGCGAAGAGGTCCGGGCCGCCGGCCGCTACAGCTTGAGACACGTATTCACTAAGGGCTTCTTTGATATCCGGGACGGGCTCTGGGCTTCTTCCGGCGATGGTGGCGCGGACTGCCACGGAGCTTATGGCTAGTCCGCGGCTGAAGATGAGCGTCTTTTGCAACACATTGGAGAGTTCGCGAACGTTCCCGGGCCAGTCGTGAGCGGCAAGGGCGGCAAGGCCATCCTGGGTAATGCCGGGGTTTTGCGAGGACATGGACTTTGCGTGACAGCCAAGGAAATGCACAGCCAGTTGCGGGATGTCTTCCTTGCGCTCGCGTAGCGGAGGCAGAACGATTCGCACCACTTGAAGACGGTAGTAGAGATCTTCCCGGAAGCGCCCTTGGGCCATGGCTTCTTCGAGGTCACGGTTGGTGGCCGCGATGATTCGCACATCCACCGGGATGGGGCCTGAGCCGCCCAGACGTTCGATCTGTTTTTCCTGGAGAAGTCGCAATAACTTTGCCTGGATGGACAGGGGCATGTCGCCGATTTCGTCCAGGAAGATCGTGCCGCCCTGGGCCTGTTCTATTTTGCCGGCCCGGCGGTGCGTGGCGCCAGTGAAAGCACCTTTCTCATGCCCGAAAAGCTCGCTCTCAAGAAGTGATTCCGGGATGGCCACGCAATTGACTACCACGAAGGGCTTTCCCTTTCGCTCTGAATAGCTCCAGAGAGCGCGGGCAGCCAGTTCCTTCCCGGTTCCGGATTCCCCCTGCACCAATACCGTGGCGTCAGTGGCGGCCACTCGGCCAAGCTGCTTGTAGATTTCACGCATGGCCCGACTCTGGCCAACGAGGGACACCTGTGACGCCGTATCGGGAACGGATGGCTGTTTCGCGCCCTTGGCGAGTTGTGAAGCATCCAGAGCCTGGGTTATGAGCCCAAGCATTTCCGGGATATCGAAGGGCTTTAGAATATAGTCGAAGGCTCCCTTGTTTACGGCTTCTATGGCCGTGTCAGTGGCCCCGTAGGCGGTCATGATGATCACCGGAGTGGACGGATCGTGGATTTTCATACGGGTCAGGGCTTCGATCCCGGTCATTCCGGGCATCCGGACATCCATGACCACCAGGTCTGGTCTGTCGGCTTTTAAGCGCTCGATGCCTTCTTCGCCCGAGGCGGCGGTGAGGGCTTGATGTCCTTCCTGACCGATGATCTTGGCAAAGCTCATCCTCAGCCCAGGGTCGTCATCCACGATGAGGACTACTGCCACCGTGCCCCTCCTTGCGCTTCAGCGTCGAAGGGGAGGGTGATGGTGAATTTTGCCCCGCCGCCCTTGGCCTGTGTAAGGGTAAGTGTTCCACCATGTTCGGTGACTATGCGGCGTGCGATTGGCAGACCAAGACCCGTGCCCTCCTCTTTTGTGGTATGGAAGGGTTCGAACACCCGTTCGCGCTCAGGTTCGGGCACACCAAGGCCGGAGTCCGAAACGGAGAGCACGGCAACCCGGCCCAGAGGTTCGATGAACCCTTCGCTCTCGGTAATGGTGATTCTGCCTGGTCCGTCCATGGCCTCCATGGAGTTGGAAATGAGGTTCACCAACACCTCTTTGAGCTGCTCCGGGTCGATGAGAATGGAACGAAGGGGCGCTTCACGCTCCACGCTGACCCGGACCCGCTGTGAATCAAGACGGAGTTTGAGCAGATTGAGGGCCGAGTCGGTCACGTCCGAGGGGCTCACCCTTGTAAGCGAGAGCTTGGGCGGCTTGGCGTATTCAAGAAAGTTCTGGATGATGAGGTCCAAATGTTTGATTTCCTGGGAGATGACCTCGAAGTCTTCGTGCTGGTTTTCGGAGAGCTCAAGCGATCGCTGCAGGGAGAACAGACGCATTTTCACTGAGGTGAGGGGGTTTCGGATGGAATGGGCCACGCCAGCCGCCATCTTTCCCACGGTTGCCAGCCGCTCGGCAGCCATGAGCGTGGCCTGGCTTTTTTCCAGTTTCGACCGGGCCTGAACCGCGCGCTCCAAGAGCCCGTGCATGCGGTTTTCCAGGGCGGCCACTTCGTCCGGACCGACCAAGTCGTCTTCCCCCCTGGCCAGGCGGCGGATGGGCCCAAGTATCTGGCGGGAGAGAACAAGAGTCAAAATCATGCCCAGCACCAGACAGGATGGCAGGAAGACAGAAGCCATGGCATTGACCAGACGCATTCTCCCGATGCCCTCCTCCCTGTTGCGTTCGAGATCCGAGCGCAAGGAATCCAAAAACAGTTCGCATTGGGTGAGAAGCATGTCGAAGCGTTTGCGTGCGCCGGCCTGTATCGCGGCCGCACCGGTCTTATCGCCGGCATCGATCAATTCTACCACGCGTTCACGTTCCACAGTGAGGCGCAAAAAACCCGATTCTATGTCGTTCAAAAGTTTCCGGGCGGAGTCTTCGTCAGTGAAGGCCCTCACTTTTGCAAGTTCGTGTTCAAATGAACTCTGCTGTTCAGAGAGCCGTTTGAGCCAGGTGGCGTCGAAGTCGAGCGAATAGTAGGTGAGAAAACCGCGTTGAGCTGCCAAAGCGCTCTCCATCCGCATGGCGGCGTCCACTGCGTAGACTTGCCGTTCGAAGAGCCCGGAGAAGAACGTCTGGATTCTGGTGCCATACCAGAGCATGAAGGAACCGCCTCCCACGGTGACGGCCATGAGAAGCCCAAGAACGAGATAGATACGAAGACGCAGGGAGACGTGGAGCCGCATGGGGCGATGTTGCAGGGGGAGGGGCGGAAGTCAAGCGGCGGGTGGCGCCGACAGCGTTCGTCGCGGATTAGAGCTTTCTGACCCCATCCTGCAGGGTGTCCATTTGGGCCGCTATTTCGTCCGGGGTGCGGTGCAACGGGGAAAGGGCCGTTGAAGCTTGGCGGGGATTAACGACCACCTCAAGCTGTTGCGCCGCTCGCTCCAGGGCCGTGTTCAGCATGTCCGCCCCATCTGGGGAACTCTCACCAGCGATAAGCGCCGCGAACCTGTCCGCTCCAAGTCTCGCCAGCACGGCGTGGGGGAACAGTTCGCGCAACACGTTCGCCGAACTTAAGATCAGGGCGTCGGCCTTGTCGTGCCCATGGGCCGAGTTGATCTTGCGGAGATTGCCTACGTTCACCACAAGCATAGTGGCCGTTTTTTTTCGCCTTACGCAATCGCTGAGCACGTCTTCAGCCCTGGCGAGAAAGCCGTGACGATTCTTAAGCCCGGTCAGAGGGTCCAGCCCGGCTAAGTCGTGTTCCCTGTCATAGAGCATGAGAAGCTGGGTTATGAGCAGAAGAAAGGACAGATACGACAAACAGTGGGAGGCCATGCTGTAGACGTGGTAGATGTCCTGGTCGAAGCGCCTGCCTGCCAGGTAGTCCGCCCCTTCGGTGGTGATCGCACAGGCAATGGCCGTAAACACCCCGACGCGCCAGCCTCCGGCAACGGTGAGCATGATGAGGGGCGTGACGTAGACCACGGTAAGGTTGATCTCATAGCCTGTCGCGTAATCCAGCCAGCCGATGCCCACCAGGTAGAGGATGCCCATGAACGCCGTGCGGCTCTTGTCGCGGCGCATGGAGATGATTCTGTCGGACCACCACGTCCGCAGCCTGGGCAGGGCGACTTTCGGCATGTAGGCCTCCGGCCTGGAGAGAACAAGGTTGCACCCAACTCTACAGGATGGAGTTCGCCATGTCACGGCTGGTGCTTGAAGTGCGTTCCGGCCATGACGCAGCGACTGAGAGGAGCTGGGTGTTATCAATCCCCTGGTTGTTCCAGCGTTTTTCTATAGGTCTAACCGCTGTGAATGTTTGGTGAAGGTAAATGCCCGCAGTGGAGTGTACAGTCTGCTCCGCAGTCGTTGGAGCGCCATAACCTTGGTATTTAAGCGAAATACAGAAGATTATGTCTCCGGCGGTTGCCAACAGGCCATTTTCGGGGCATCACGGGACAAACAAGGATGGAAGGCCCCGCCATGCGCTTAAACCCGAAGCTTCCCGACAAGCTGTACCAGCGCTCTCTGTTTTCATGGGTGCTTACCAGCAATCTGAAGCTCCAACTGATTCTGCTCTTGGTCATCGTGGTCACGGTGTCCATCAGGGTTCTGCCCCTGGAGATGCAGAAGAAGATAATCAATGAAGCTATCGGCGAGCAGAAGGTAAACCTTCTGCTTTTGTATTGCGGTTATTATCTGGCCGCCGTGGTCTCAGGATCGGCTCTCAAGTTCGCCATCAACGCGCTACAGACCTACATTGGGCAGGAAGCCCTGGCTGAGATGCGCAAGAAACTCTACGCGCACATCCTCACTCTCCCCATCAATTTTTTCCGCAAGGCCAGCCCGGGCATGATCGTGTCCTCCCTGGTCACCGAAGTGGCCAATGCCGGGGACTTCATCGGCCAGGCCATAGCTGTGCCGGTTACAAACATCCTGACGCTTCTGGCCTTTGCCGGGTACCTTTTTTACTTGAATCCCCTCATGGCCGGACTGTCCATGATCCTCTACCCCCTGGCGCTCATCTTCGTGCCCATGATGCAGAAGCGTTCCAACGCGGCCAACCGGGAGCGGGTGGACATTGGCCGCAAGATGTCCACCATGATCGGGGAGACCGTTTCCGGCATCCATGAAATCCATGGGAACGCCTCATTCCGCCATGAGAACAACCGCTTCGGGGATGTTACGGACAAGCAGTTCAAGGTCCGTGTCCGATGGAATCTGTGGAAGTTCGGCATCAAGAACTCCAACAATTTTTTCCAGTCCCTCGGGCCGTTCGTGCTCTTTCTGGTGGGAGGCTGGTTGGCCATCAACGGGCGTTTCGACCTTGGCGCCCTGGTGGCCTTTCTCTCGGCCAATGAGAAGCTCTACGACCCTTGGAAGGAGCTCATGGATTTCTACCAGTCCTGGCAGGACGCAACCGTGAGCTACAACCGGGTGATGGAGTATTTCGCTGAGGACTGCGAGTTCACCCTGGAGCCTGCCGAACAGCGCGCACCGCTCACCTTGCCGGGCAAGATCGACGTGAAGGATCTGGTCATGGAGGCCCAGGGCGGCATCAAGCTCTTGAAGGGTGTGTCAGTGTCCGTGGAGCCGGGCGAGCATCTGGCCCTGGTGGGATTCTCCGGGTCGGGAAAATCCACCCTGGCCCTGTGCATCGCCCAGATATACAAGTATTCGTCGGGCCAGTGCCGGCTGGCCGGGCATGAGATCGCGGACATGGCCAAGTCCGATCTTGCCGAAAACATGGGTTTCGTGCCCCAGCAGCCCTTCATTTTCGAGGGGTCAATCAAGGAGAATCTGCTTTACTCGGTCAACTCGCGAAACGTGGACAAGGGGGTCGACCCTACTCAGAACGAACCGAGTCTGGACCGGCTCATCGAAGTCATCCAGCAGGTTGGCCTGTTCCTGGATGTCCTGCGGTTCGGGCTGAACACGGTGTTCCGCAAGGGCAAAAAGGAACACCTGGTGGAGAAGCTCATCGCCATCAGGGAGGCCTACTACGAAGAGCAGGGCGAAGAACTCAAGAACAAGGTGGAGTTCTTCGATGAGGGCCGCTACCTGCAGTATTCTTCCGTTGCAGCCAACCTGGTTTTCGGCAACCCCAACGATGATTCCTACCTGCCGGAGAACCTGCCCAGAAACCCAGAGTTCCTCGCATTCTTGAAGGAAACAGGTCTCACCCTGATGCTTTTGGAACTGGGACGCGAATTGACGATCCAGACCGTGGACATATTGAAGAACGTCCCAGGAGCGGACGCCTCCTTCTTCGAGCAGAGCCCGATGTTCTTGGAGGAATTCGAAGCATACTCCCAACTGGCCGAGCGTCTGGACCGCTCCGGGGTGGGGGATCTGTCCGAGGACGAACGCGGAATGCTTCTCAACCTCGCTTTGCGCTTCACTCCTGGTATTCATACCCTTGCCGCTCTTCCGGCCGTGTCCGAACGCATGCTGCTCTCGGGCAGGGCTTCGTTCATGGCGCATATAACCTCCAAAGCCCCGGACAAGATCACGTTCTATCGCCGGGACAACTACATCCACTCCCAGACCATTCTGGACAACATCCTTTTCGGAAAACTCAAGAGCGAAAGCTCCAAGGTCTTGGATACGGTGAACAAGACCATCATCATGCTGCTCATCAAAGAGGATATGCTGGAGCGCATGGTGGAACTTGGGCTCGATTTCCAGGTGGGGACCCAGGGAGACAGGCTCTCCGGAGGGCAGCGCCAGAAGGTCGCCCTGGCCAGGGCGTTTCTCAAGGAACCGCCCCTTCTTTTGCTGGACGAGGCCACGGCGGCATTGGACAACGCCTCCCAGACCCGCATCCAGAATCTTTTGGACTCAAAGTGGAAGGGCAAGTCTACGGTGATCGCCGTGATCCACCGCCTGGATACCATTAAGGGCTACGACAAAATCGCGGTCATGAAGGCCGGACAAATAGTTGAAACAGGCTCCTACCAGGAGCTTATGGACAGGAAGGGGATGCTCTATGAGCTCGTCCACGGACCAAAAATCGGCGGATAGCGCCTGCGGTTACAGCGATTTTCTGGACATCATGCGCGGCCTGCCCCTGTTCTCCAGGGTGCCGCTGGATGTGTGCAAGGTCCTGGCCTACCTTTGCCGGGCCGAAACCTTCCTGCCTGGGGACTATCTGGTCCGCCAGGGGGAGCACGCCGAATCGTTTTACTATCTGACCTGCGGACGGGCAGAAGTCTCGCGCCAAGTCGATGGCGCCGCAGTAAGGGTTAAGGACCTCGGCAAGGGGGATTCCTTCGGCGGCCTGGCTCTCATCCTTGGCGGCAGGAGCCTCTACTCGGTGCGCGCCGTGGAGCAGACTGCGGTGATGATGCTTAGCAGGGAGAAATACTTAAAAACCGTGCAGCGCTTCCAGCAGGTGGAGCCGGCATTGCTTCAATCCCTGGCCGAGCATCTTTTGGCCTGGGAGGAACGGTTTGTGACCCGCCATCCCTCCGAATTCGCGGCACTGGGTCAGGATTTCGGCCTGACGCTGTTCTAGCGTCCTGGATTTTCTGCTCCAACGCCGGCAAGTGCATCCGTCGAGGAGCTGTTTGACACCCGGCACCTTCCCGGATACGTGCCTAAAAATTGCGCGGGAGCCCTTGATGCAAGACGCCCACGTCCTCTTCGCCGACTATGTAGCCCAACAGCGGCTCAAGATGACTCCGCAGAGACGGCACATTCTGGATGTCTTTCTCGGACAGGAGGGACATGTCACTTCCGAGGAACTCTACGAGAAGGTCAAGTCAAGTTACAAGACCATCGGTCAAGCTACCGTCTACCGGACGCTCAAGCTTCTCTCAGGGGCAGGCATCGCAAAGGAAGTCGATTTTGGCGACGGAGTGACCCGCTATGAGCGCCAGCACGGCAACGACCACCACGACCACCTTATCTGCGAGCATTGCGGAAAGAACGTGGAAGTCCTGGACGAGACCATCGAGAAGCTCCAGGAGGAAGTCGCCAACCGGCATGGATTCAAATTGACCCGCCACAAAATGTACCTCTACGGAATCTGCCCAACCTGCCGCAAGAAAGGCAGAAGCGCGGCCTGAGTCTTCCTGCGACCCGTTTTCCTTACAGATTCGGCGTCTGAACGCCAAAAAGGCCCCACGCATGGACACGTGAGGCCTTTCGTTTGCGAGCCTCCCTGGGAAAGGCCCGCAGGGGAGGAGACTTAGTTCGAAGGCGGTCCCGGTGGCGGCCCTGGGGGAGGGCCGAACAGCGAGGGCGGTACTGGCGGTGGCCCTGGGGGAGGGCCGAATTTGCGGAATTTCCGTAAGCGTTCGAGGAGATCGTCGTGCCGTTTGGCCTGCTCAGGCAGGAGCATTCCATGAATCCTCGATTGGTATTGCTCGAACAGGATTTCATCTTCCTGGATGCACGGTTTGCGGGTCTCATCCATCTTGACGACCATCTCATCGACAACTGGGCGAATCTTTGACTGTTGCTCGGGGGTGAGCCCCAGCTCCCGGCTAAGATGCTCCATGATGAAGCCGGCCGGGCCCAGGCGTTCAACCTTGCCGAACGGTCCCCCGCGCAGCATGCGCCAGGCATCCAGCCCCAGTGCGCCCACCACGGCTCCGGTGAGAAAAATGGCAATGGCGATGAGCCATCCTTTGCTCCTGGTCATGCCTCCTCCTACAGTACAAGCCAGCGCGACACAGCATCGCCGTTAACGAGGGCGGCGAGGGCAATGTCCCTGCTTTCCCCCAGGCCTTTCAAGGCCACGAAAGCCAGCAGCGCGGCAGTGGCCCAGCCGGAGACGAGAATGGGGCTGGCCGCCTCGCGCAGAAAGTCCCAGAACGACTGCTCGCGCCGCGTTTCCATTATCCTGGCCATGACCCGGGCCTCGAATCCCGGTGCGGCCGCGCCTTCCAGGGGAGCAAATACCCCCGAGAGCAGCCTGTCCAGCTTTTGGTATACCTTGTCCTCGTTCATAACTCTCCCCCTCGACGAGATTCGTCCTGCATGACCTTGGCCATGAGCTTGCGAGCCCGGTGCAAGCGAACCTTCACTTTCTCCACGCTCCAGCCGAGCATTTCAGCGATTTCCGTTATCTCGTGATCCCCGGCGTAAAAGAGACCAAGCGCAATGCGGTCTTCCGGTTTCACGTGCCCGAGCAGCCAGGTAACCACGGAGCTGGCCTCGCGCTTGCGGACGAGTTCGTCGTGGCGGTGCCAGGAGTCCTCGGACATGAAGGCTTCCAGCCAATCGTGGTCGTCCTGGCCGCCGATGTCCATGGAGACCTCACGCCTGCCGGACACGTCGCGCCAATAGCGAATGGCCCTTCTAAGCGCCAGTGACGACAGCCAGGCTCGGAAAGACTCCGGGACGCGCAGTTGGTGAAGCTTCTCGAAAGCCTTCACAAAGGAGTCCTGGGCCGCTTCAGCCACCTCCGACACGGGCAAGTGCCGGCGAAGCAGGGCGAACAGGTAGTCCTGATGGCGCTTGACCAGTACCGAAAAGGCCTGCGTGTCGCCGTCCAGAACCTTCCTTATGGTCTTGGCGTCGTCCTCGGCGTCTTTGCTTTGCGCTCGCTTGCTCTGGTTCATGCTTTTTACGCCAATCATGGGGGACTCCCCTCCCCCAGACGGCTGCCTGCGTACTACGCCGCCTGCGTTGCCTCCGACAAAGCCGAAGGGTACGGCGTGCGCCATGGAATGCACAGCAAATTCTCTCCTGTAAACATATCCGAGTTCATCTTTTCCGCCAATGTCTGGTTCCGGTTTGAATAAGCCGGAACTTCGAAAGGTGTTTCCTTTACCCAAAGCCGGGGTTTGCATGTGTCCCGAACATGGTTACCGCTCTAACTGGCTCATCCACCCTGGGCGATTCGGGACAGAAAACGCTGGCAGTTCGCGCCATCCGTTTTTTGGGCTACACCCTCTAGAGACGTGGGTACGCCATGTGGTTACGCTGCTCTCGAAATCTCCCGGAACTGGCTGAAAACGCGGACAGCCCGGCACGGCCGGGCTGTCAGGTGGGGTGGGAGGGGGCTGTATGGTTCCTAGTGGAACAGTTTTGTGCCGGCCTGGAAGATGGCAGAGGCCAGCAGGAAGGCGAGAACGGTGTTGAAGGTTATGGCGAAAGCCGACCATTTCCAGGAGCCTGTCTCCTTGCCTATGGCCACAACTGTGGGGAAACACGGCGAGTAGAGCAGGATGAACACCATGAGCGCCAGGCCAGCGGAGATGCTGAGCCCTTCGGCGGAGAGCATCTCGGCCAGGGGCGCGGTGTCTTCCTTGTCCACCTTGCCAAGTGAGTACGCAGTGCCCAGGGTGGAAATGATGACTTCCTTGGCCGCGAAACCGCCCACCAGGGCGATGTTGGTGCGCCAGTCGAATCCGGCCCATTTGGACACCGGCTCCAGGGCAATTCCCATCCTGCCGGCCAGGGACGATGCCAGGGCGCCGGCGGCCTGGGCTTTGTTCAGATCCTCCAGTTTGGCCTTGAGCGCCTCAAGCGAGTTCTCATCGGCCTCCGCGCTGGGCGTGGCTGTCTTTTCCGGGTCTCCGGCCATCTCTTGCTTGGTGTTGCCGTCCTTGGCCGCATCCGGCTCAGGTTCGGAAGCGGGGGCCTCCGGTTTGGCTTCGGCCGCTTCGAGAGCTTCGATCTTGGCGGTGATTTCTGCCTTCTGCGCTTCGAAAGCGGCGGTTTTGTCTTCGGACGGGCCGGGGAAGGTCATGGCCGCCCAGACCACGATGGACACGGCCAGGATCATGGAACCGGCCTTTTTGATGTACTGCCAGGTCCGCTCCCAGGTGTGGATGCCAAGGCCCCTCCAGGTGGGGAGCCGGTACGGGGGCAGCTCCATGACAAAGGGGGTTGATTCACCCTTCACCACGGTGGAGCGCACCAGCCAGGAGACGCACAAAGCCATGGCCCAGCCCAGAAGCGTCATGGCGAACATGGCCTGGGCTTGTTTTTCCGGGAAGAATACGCTCGTTAATAGGATAAACACCGGCAGCTTGGCGCCGCAGGTCATGAACGGGGCTGTGAGTATGGTTGCTATGCGCTCTTTGGGGCTTCTGAGCGTCCGGCTGGCCATGACCCCGGGCACGGCGCAACCACCGGCGATGCCTCCGGAGATGATGAAGGGCATCACCGAGCAGCCGTGCAATCCAAAGATACGGAAGACCCGGTCCAGCATGTAGGCGATGCGGGCCATGTAGCCGGAGTCCTCCAGGAAGGCGATGAGCAGAAAGATCAGCATGACCAGGGGCACGAACCCCATGACGCCGCCCACGCCAGCGATGATGCCGTCCACCAGGAGCGACCGCAACAGGCCGTCCGGAAGCCCGGCCTCCACGGCCTTGCCACCCCAGGCGAAGAAAGCCTGGAGCCACTCCATGGGGAATTTCCCCAATGTGAATGTGATCTGGTATACTAAGTACAAGACCCCGAGCATGAGGATGGGGCCGAGCAATTTGTGGGTGAGGACAAGATCTATCTTGTCCGACACGGCGATACGCTCGCCCAGGTCGTCCCGGGTGACCACGCCTCCCTTGAGAATGGAGGCAATGAAGCCATAGCGGTAGTCGGCCACCACGGCTTCAGGGTAGGTGCCCAAGGTGGCGCGGAGATGGTCAGCCACTTCCTGCGCCCTGGCCTCGAGCCAGGAGGCAAGCTCGGGATCGGCGAGGCGTCCCTGTTCCTTCACCTGGTCGTCGCCCTCCAGGTATTTGAGGGCGACCCAGCGAGCGGGGTAACGGGCCGTAAGCAGCGACTTGCTCATGATCTTGGTGGTCATCTCGGCCAGGGCCGGATCAAGGTCCGGGCCATAGGAGATGTCCATGGGTTTCCAGCTCCCCTGACGCTCGGCGGCGAGTCCGGCGGCTGCCCGGCCGAGTTCGCCAACACCCATGCCCACCCGGGCTACCAGTTCCACCACGGGGCAGCCCAAGAGCTTACTCAGGCGTTTGGAGTCGACCCTAAGGCCCATCTTGCGGGCCTCGTCCATCATATTGAGGCCCAGCACCACCGGACAGCCGAGTTCCAGAAGCTGTACGGCCAAGTAGAGGTTGCGCTCCAAGGCACCAGCGTTAACCACGTCCACAACGGCCTGGGGGCGTTCGTCCACCAGGAAGTCTCGCGCGACAAGCTCTTCAGCGGAATAGGCGGTGAGGGAATACGTTCCGGGAAGGTCCACCACTTCGAGCATGGCGTCCCCTGCGCGAACCTGGCCGACCTTTTTCTCCACGGTTATGCCGGGATAGTTGCCCACATGGGCCCGGGCGCCGGTGAGGGCGTTAAAAAGCGTGGATTTTCCGGAGTTTGGGTTCCCGGCCAGGGCCACGGTGTAGGAACTAATAACGTCCTTGCTGGTTTTGCCGGGTTTGGCTTCGATTGTCTTGTGGGTATCGAGATGGGTCACGACTGGGCCTCCGGAGGCGATATCAAAATGAAGTCAGCTTCGTTGTTGCGCAAGGACAAGGTGAATCCTTTCAGGCGAATGGCCACGGGGTCCTTGAGGGGGGCCCTGCCCACAACCTCAACTTCCGCACCTGGCACCAACCCCATGTCCCTGATGCGCCGGCCAAGTTCTCCCTCAGCAGTTATACGGTCGATTTGAGCCTTCTCGCCGACCTTGAGGTGGCGAATCGAGCGTGGCGTAGGCATTCCGTCTCCGATGTTGATATTCATTATCAATTGGAAGGATTAAAAAAAGCTTACTGTTTCCGGCTGCAACCGCATTCGTGCATGGGCTTGATTTCACCCTGGCCACCTCCGCAGCAACTGGAGCTGGAGCAACCTGATGAAGAACAGCCGCATGGGGAAGCGCCTTTACGAAGAAAACGGCGAGTCAGATAGATTCCGGCCAGGACCACCAGGGCGGCCACGACAATTTTCTCAAGCATTGGAAGGCACTCCTTGAATCAGACTGGCGTAACCATGACGTGACCGGCCAGGCCGGCCCCAAGGCACACCACGCTGCCGCGAACGTTCAGACGGCAGCATTCTCCCCCCTCGCATACCTCTGCCTCCACCCCGGGCGTAAGACCCATGGCGCACAGGCGGCAGCGACAACGTGTGTCCTCGCAGAGCGTGACGATCTTCACTTTGCTCCCGCGCGGGCACTGGTTCAGAGGGATCATGGTTTTGCCTTTTTTGCGTGTCACGAGCCCTAGATAATGCAATTGATAATCAATGTCAACGCGTGACTGAAAGAAAGTCGAACGATGTACCGGGATTCAGTAGGGTGAGATGTCCAGTCTGTTCCGGGGTGGGGCTTGGCGACACTGTCTGGGGTCAGGCCGGGTCAAAAAGAGCGTGCCCTGAGGTGAGCATCAGTTCCAAACGCTCGCTGGAAAGGTCCAGGCGCGAAATGAGCCTTCTGAGCTCAACTCCAGGATCGAACAAAGGGTAGTCGCTGCCGAAAAGCACCCTCTCGGCGGGGTGCCGGTCCAGTATGGCCAGGAGATGGCCATTCTCGATGAAAGGAAGGCTGGACGATGTATCCAGGTAGATGTCCAGGCCAGCCAGGTGATCAAGGGCTTCGGACCAATGCAGATAGCCGCCCAGGTGCGCGGCCACGATGGTGAGCCCCGGGAAGTTCCGGTGGATGGCGGCCAGCTTCGCCGGGCATGAGGGGTTCTTGGCGGGGGGGAGGCGGTCGCCCACGTGGAACAGGGTCACGAAGCGGCCACGGATGGCCTCAAGCACCGGGAAAAGGGCCGGATCGTCCAGCCTGAAACCCTGGAAATCGGCATGGATCTTGATTCCCTTGATGCCCGCCCGTTCCAGCCGGTCCAGTTCCGGTTCGAAGTCCGGGAAGCCGGGATGGATTGTGCCGAATGGGATGATTCTCGGTTGAGTCCTAGCCAGCTCAATGGCCCAGTTGTTGGCCGGGATGACTTGGGCCGGGGCTGTGGCGGCGGCGTGCACCGCGGCGCGGTCGATTCCGGCGGCATCAAGCCTGAAGAGCAAATCGTCCACCAAGCCTGAGCCAAGGGGCGAAATTCCGTAGTGGGCTTCCAACTGGGCAAGGACCTTTGCGGCGATCTTGGGGTGGAAGGCGTGTGTGTGGATATCAAGCGTCACTGTTGGCAGATTTCCTTGAGCCAGGCCGGCACGGCGGTTGGCCGTCCTGAAGCGTCCACGCAGGCGTGCTGGGTGCTTCCCAGGCAGAGGAGCTTCGTGCCCTCCGGCGGTCCGAACACCTGGTAGACGAAGGTTACCGAGGCCCGGCCCCACTGGCTTATGCCGGCGTGAACCAGGATCTTGTCATCGTAGCGCGCTGGGGCCAGGTACCGCACCCCCAGTTCCCGCACCGGAAGCATGATCCCCCGGCGTTCCACTTCAGCATAGGACAGGCCTCGCTGTCGCAAAAACTGGCCGCGCGCCCGCTCGAACCAGTGGGGGTAGTTGCCGTAGTACACCACGCCCATGGCGTCCGTTTCGCCATAGGATACGAACAGCTCGAACCAGGTGTCGTATTCCGGGAATTGTTCGCCCGGGCGAATCACTGAAAGCCCGCCTGTTTGAGCGCCCATCCGAGCAGCAGATGACCTTGTTCAAGGGACAGGCCGGTGGCCTGGGCCTGCGCCTCGCTGAAAGAAAGGGCCCCGTTGGCGGCGATGCCCCGGCCGAAAAGCACGAAGGGTACAGGATCGTCCACGTGGGTTCGCTTGGCCACCGGTGTCAGGTGGTCGCAGGTGACAAGAAACACCGCGTCCGGAAAGGCTTGCTTTAAGGGAGCGACCACCCTGGAATCGAACCGGGCCAGGGCTTCCGCCTTGCCTTGCGCGTCGCCGCCGTGGCCGCATTCGTCCGGGCCTTCCAGGTGGACGAAGGCGAAGTCGCCATCTTTGAGGAAGTCGATGGCGGCCTGGACCTTGCCTTCATAGTTGGTGTCCAGAAGCCCGGTGGCTCCTTCCACGTCGATAACGGTCATGCCGGCCGCGCGCCCCAGCCCCTTTATGAGGTCTACCGCGGAGATCACCGCGCCCCTGAGCCCAAAGGCGTTTTCGAAACCTGGCAGACTAAGTGCCTTGCCCTGGCCCCAGGGCCAGATGGCGTTGGCTTTGGTGGTGTTGGCCGGGCTTTCCAGAAAGCGGGCCGCGCAGCGCGTGAGGCTCCAGAGCAGCGGCGATGAGCGGTAGGCCTCAATATCCTGGGCAATGGGGCGGTCGGTTATGTCGTGCGGCGGGCTGATGGGAAGCCCGGCCTCGGGCAGGGAGGCCGCGCCGCGCTGTACCAGCAGATGGCGGTACTGAACGCCTGTGAAAAAACGGAACGGGGCGAAATCGTCGGAGCATTTGGCGCAGTAGGCGTCCAAGGCTTCGACAAGGGGGCGCGACGCTTCGGTTGTTATATGCCCGGACGAGTAGTCGAGCATGGTGCCGTCAGAAGCGTACCGGGTGACTGTGACCAGGTTGCAGCGCCAGACAAGGTCGTCCTCGGCCAAGTTAAGACCCTGGGCAGCGGCTTCGATGGGCCCACGCCCGGTATGGTGCTTGGTCGGATCGAAACCCAGGAGGGCCATGTTGGCAACGTCCGAGCCGGGGGGCATGCCCGGGGGGATCGTACGTGCCAGCCCCACGGTGCCTTCACGGGCCATGGCGTCCATCTCGGGGGTGTTGGCTGCCTCCATGGCTGTGGCTGCGTCCAACTCGCCGGGCCAGCCGCCCATGCCGTCGGCAACCAGAAAGAGAAATTTGCGTCGCATGCGGTGTCTCCCAGGCAGTGGGTGGTGGCTCTTTTTGGGGAAATTGTCAAAACCCCATGCCGGGCGCGGGAGGGTCAGGGCCGGATTATTTGGAAACCCAGAGAGCGGAACCCTCGAGCTTGCGCAAAAGGGTAAGGCTGGTGGTGCCGAAGATGTTGTCGCGCGTGGTGGGTTTTCCGCCGGTGCGGCCCACGGCCACGGCGGCGTATTCGCCTTGGCGGGCCTGTTTGAGAATGAGATCCGCAGGATCCATGGAGGATTTCACCAGATAATCGATGCGCTCCTCCTCGATGCCATTTTGACGAAGAATTTCACCCGCCTGGCCCATGATGTCTTCAATGCGCTCGCCTTCGGGAAGGCTCTGGGCACGGTTGTGGAAAACGGTGACGGAATGCTCCGGTTCGTTGCGGAGAATGAAACCCACGTGGTCGGCCACTCGTTGAGATTGGTCGGAGCCGTCAACGCACAAGAGCACGTTCTTGCGGTGGCGCATGGGGTTTCTGCAAACCCAGAGAGGAAAAGTGATGCTCTCCCAGAGCAGACGGTGGGTGATGGAATCGTCGAAGATTTCGTCAAACCAGGAGAGCCCTCTGCGTCCGAGCACCACTGCGTCGTAAAGACCTCTTTCAGCCTCAGCCGCGATGTCCTTGACAGTGCCGAGCTTGGCCGGGGCGGACTTGAGCGACACCCTCTTGGCAGGAAAACCCATGTCCAGGAGCCAGTCGCGTGCCGTGGCCAGGGCCTGGGGGGGCTTGCGGCAGGTCTTGCCGAAACCGGGCTGCTCCCCCGCGTCGCAGTAGGGGATGACGGATTCGGACATGGTGTTGTCGCCGACTCTGGGCGAAACGTAGAAGAGGGTAAGGCGCACCAGATCGCGTCTGCTGAAGAAACCGTAGACGTAACGAAGGCCGAATAGGGCGTTGATGTCCTCGGAGATGGTCACCAACAAATGCTTTTCCAACGGAGTCATGGCCTTCTCCCTGGCTGGCGTGGAACTATCGCGCAGGCGCAACGGCTCTTGAACACATCGGCCCGCTAAAACTGTATCCGAGAAAACGAAGCCCCTCCGTGTTCTGCGGAATGAGAGACCTTACCCCTCCCAGTGAATGCACTCCGCAGGGCAGGTGTCCATGGCCTCCTGGATGCACTCTTCGTCTCCGGAAGCGCCGGGCAGGACTTCCGCCTTGGCCTCGTCGGTCATGTGGAAAGCCTCGGAGCATATCTCCACGCAGGACTCGCAACCGATACATTCATCCTGATCGACATAGGCTTTGGGCATGGCAGGGTCTCCACGGTAAATCGTTCGCCGTCGCAAACGCACGGGCGGCATTAGGAATGTAAAGCGGATGAGGAATGGAAAGTCAAGCCGTGGAGGGTCAGGGAGCCGTTTTGAGCATGTTGTAGAGGATCTCCCGGCCATTCACCAAGTACTTCCCCTGCGCCACGCGACGCTTGATGTCGGCCACACGCCGAGCCCGCTCCTCGGGTGACTCCAAGGGGGGATCGGCTTGGTTGCCGTCGGGAAGTTTCTTGTCGTGGTTCATGTGGATGCCGTTGTGTATGTGTTCACTGGAGTTATCGGCAGCCTTCCCGTGGGCTTTAGCGCAGACACCGGAAAAGAAAGCTTATGATGACGGTGAGTTGCTTGTAATATGCCAGAAGGGTGTAACTTTTTTGCGCATCCGCAGAAAAGCGCTGGTCCTTTCGCTCTGCCCCAGGGCCCAGCGGGAATAGCTTCCGAGTGCCTGATCCGGAACAGGTTGACAGGGGACTGGATGCTCGGGGATACGCAGAGAACAGTTCTCAACTCTACCGCGTCGCGGATGGAACTGGGTCGCGTTAAAAAGGATGTCGGCCATGCTTCGACGGTTTTTTCAAGGTTCCATCCGCAAGAAGCTCATGCTGATCATCCTGTTCGCGGCTGTTCCCGCATTTCTTATTCTTTTTATTTCCGCCATTGAAAAAAGAAACGAAGCCCTGAAGGAAGCCGAGAAGAACATCAGTCAACTCGTGGATCATTTCGCCGAGGACCAGAGACGGATCACCGCATCGATCAGACAGCTTCTGCAAACCCTGACCATGCTGCCTGACGTGAAACAACGCAACATACCCATATGCACCGAGCTGTTTGCCTCCATCCTTAGGGCGAATCCAATCTACGCCAACATCAATCTGCTGGACATGGAAGGAAACGCATTGGCATCGGCGCTTCCATTTAAGCCCGTAAATTTTGGGGATCGCAAGCATGTGCAGGAAACCATGGTCACCAGGGACTTTTCCGCAGGTGAGTTCATGATAGGCCGTACGGTTTCGGAGCCGATATTTTCCTTTGCCCAACCAGTTCTAAACGATGCTGGCAGCATGGTTGGCGTTATTATACTCGCCATCAGGCTGAATTATTACGGTAAGCTCTTCGATCAGGCGGATTTCCCGCAAGGATCGTTCTTCTCCATTGCCGACCACCGAGGAATCCGGCTGTTCCGCCATCCCCAAAATCCCTCCGTACCTCTTGGTGATTCCGTATCCGAGAAACTGTACCGCAACGACACCGGAGCATTATACAACTCCGGCAGTGAGCCTCAAAGGCGTTTGATCACTCTGGTGAACAAGGACGGGATAAGACGCGTCGTGGCCACGCGACAGGTGCGTCTGGATTCGGGAGGTGAGCCCTACATGTACATGTTCGCGGGCATCCCTCATGACGAAGTGCTTGCGAACGCCGGGCGAATTTTTCTGAGAGACCTTGTTTTCATGGCGGTGGCTGTCCTTTTGGCTATGGCTACGGTCTGGTTCATGGGTGACAAGACCATCGGCAGGCACCTTGAACAGCTGGCGGCGGCCGCCGAGCGCTTTGGCCGGGGGGACTTCTCGGCCAGGCTAGACATTCCCATGACGGATGGCGAAACCGGGGCGGTGGCTGCGGCGTTCACCCGCATGGGCCATGAAATCGCCACGAGAGACGCTCAGCGTGACCTGGCAATGGAAGCACTCAGGAAAAGCGAGGAACGCTTCCATTCGCTTTTTCGCAACATGAAGGAAGGAGTGGCCCTGCATTCCCTGGTGCGTGACGAATCAGGCAGGGCTATCAATTACAGGATTGTGGACGTCAACCCGAGCTACACCCGCATCCTTGGGATGGAGAAGGAGGTTGTGGCAGGGCGTTTGGCAACACAGGCGTATGGCGTCTCGGAGCCACCCTTCCTGGCGGCCTACACTGAGGCTGTGGCCAAGGGCGAACCGATCGCCTTCGACGCGGGCTTTGCTCCAATGGGTAAGCATTTCCATGTGTCCGCCACCCCTTGGGGTGAGGACGGCTTTGCCACGATATTCTCCGACATCACGGACCAGGTGAATTTGTTACGCGCCTTGCGAGGCAGCGAGGAACGCTTCAGGCTACTGGTGGAGCAGGCCCCTGAGGCCATCATCGTGTCGGAAGCGGAGGATGAATCGCCGGTGATCGTCAATGCCAATGCCGAGAAGCTGTTCGGGTGCAGCAGGGAGGAACTGCTGGCCCTTGGGCATCGCAGATTCTACCAGGAGGTTCAGCCTGACGGAAGGCCTATGGGCGAGACCATCGGAGAATACCGGAAGAGGGCGTTGGCCGGGGAGGAGGTGGTATTCGAGCGGGCCATTCGCAACGCTCAGGGCAAGCGGATGCTTTGCGAAGTGAGGCTGGTATTGTTCCCTGCTCCCGACCGCAAACTCGTCCGGGCCAGCTGGATAGACATCACAGCCCGTAAACAGGCCGAGGAGAGCCTGCAGCGTTCCCTTGAGGAAAAGACGGTGCTGCTTAAGGAAGTGCACCACCGGGTCAAGAACAATCTGCAGATACTCATGAGCCTTATCAACCTTCAGGCAGACACCCTCTCCAACAAATCCGAGGTCGAAGCTTTCCAGATGATGCAGAACAGGGTCAGGTCAATATCCCTCGTTCATGAACGGCTTTACAGAAGTTCCAACTTCGGGGCTGTGGGCATGAAAGGATACCTGGAGGATCTTTTGGACCAGATAGGAGCGTCCTACCAGGAAACCGCGCGCGGGGTAAGGACCATGCTGGAGGCGGAGGATGTCTCGCTCGGTGTGGACAAGGCTATCCCCCTGGGGCTTTTGGTTACAGAGCTTATCACAAATGCATACAAGCACGCTTTCAAGCATGAGGCGCAGGGTGAACTGAAGGTGTTCTTGCGAAAAAACGGAGAAACGTGCCTGCTCAGAGTGGAAGACAACGGGCCGGGGCTTCCGGGATCTTTCGAAGGGGGAGAGTCCGCAACGCTTGGCATGCAATTGGTGAAAGCCCTGGAGAGCCAACTCCGAGGCAGGTTGCTGGTGGGCCAAGGACCAGGGGCCCGGTTCGAGCTGGAGTTTCCCCTGAGCTAGGTCAGGCTTGCTTCATGAGCGCCGGATGAGGATGAACTCCTGGAGTCCGTTACCGTGGGACGCGTTCCAGGTGGTCCCCCGGGCGCACAGGACCTCCGTTGAGCACTTTGGCAAAGAGTCCCTGTTTGGGCATGATGCAGTCGCCAACGATACGGCGAATCTCACAGCCATGATGGCAGGTCTTGCCGATTTGTGTGATCTCAAGCACTGCGGTGTCGCCGATCTTGATCTGCTGCCCCACGGCCAAGCCCAGGGTGTTCAAACCCTCCACGGCGATGTTCTCGGCAAAAGCGCCAGGTCCGATGGTCGGCAGCTTTTCGCGCATGGCCTCCATGCTCCCGAAATCCAACAGGCTCACCTGGCGGCCTGTGCCGGCATGGGCATCCTTGTCCACCCCGTAATCAGCGACCAACTCAATGGAATCCACAGGGGCTTTCTTTTCCCCAGTCCTCTCACTGGTGCACACGGCTCGTACAATGGGCATTGGAACCTCCATGGTATGGATTTGATCCATACTCCCTAAAGCCGGGATGGACAAGCCGGTTGAAGCATTTAGGCGGGATCGATCGATTCTATAACCAGTGACAGACAGTTGGCCCGTTCCGCATACCCGATGAACCGGAAGCTGGCATGGCGCTCGGCCGAAAATTCGCAAAAGGCCTTGTGCTCTCCTTCCCTCCAGCCGGGATAGTTAAAATATTCATCAAACTGGATGACCGTCCCGGCCTGAATCCTGCCAGCCAGGGTTTTGAGAACGTACCTGGCGCTTTCATAGGTGTCCGAATCGATGTGCACGAAGCTGACCGGCTCCTTGTGTTCACTCAAAAACGGAACAAGTGTCTGGTCGAACCAGCCCTTGTGCAGCCGGACGTTGGGCATCACCTCAGGGAAGGTGCCCTTCATGGTGAACCCCCCCTTGCCCCAGATACCGGAGTTCTCAGCGAGTCCCTCGAAGGAGTCGAAACCGTGCAACTCGCCGTTGATGAGGGATGCGATGTGGTTGGTGGTGCGGGCTTGGAACACGCCGAACTCGAGGTACAAGCCGCCGGGAACGGACTGTTTGATGCTTTCGTCCAGCAGGGCGAAGGCGTTTGGGAAATCGCGGTTGTAGAGATTGTTGGTGTTGCCGAGTCTGTCCGAGACGATGGTTTCTTCGATGAAGCGGGCGCTGTCCTGGGCTACCAGCCGGAAAAGCTCGTCGCGGATATTGAGCGGCTGCCAGACATCGTGCGTGAGGCTCTGGTCCCGGGCGTTGGTGTTCTGCCAAAGCATCTGGGCCACGCCAGGAGTGGCGAGGCTCTCTATGAGCAGAGTTCGGAAAAGGGCTGAGAGCTGCTTGATGTCTAAGTCCATGAGATCTCTCCGCTTTTAGGTTTCGGTCCGTCCGCTGGCCTCAGCTCCGATGGGCCTTCCAGCTTGACCGGAAGTGTTTCGTATCACCCCTTGCTAAGGGCCTCTCCTCCCACCTGTTCACCGATATCCTTGAGGTGGGCGCGCATGGCCTCGCGGCACAACTCCGAATCCGCCCTTTCCACAGCGTCCAGGATGCGCTGATGGCCCCGCAGGGATACTTCGAAACGCTCTTTGTTCATCAAGGGAGCGCTGCGGCTTTCGGAGAGCAGATCGTGGAGCACGGCGGCCATTTCCCAGATGACTTCGTTTTTGGTGGCCCGAGCCAAGGTCATATGGAAACGGGAGTCCAGCTCGGAGAAACCTCTTCCGAGAGAAGCCTCCTGTTCTTTTACAAGGCGACGCATGCGGGCCAGGTCATCCCCGGAGCGTCTGGCTGCGGCCAGGGCGGCCACCTCGGGTTCCACAACGAGCCTGAATTCGATGACTTCGCGCAGGCGCTCGGGCTTGGCCGCGAGCATCCCGTCAAAATAGGCAGACAGGGTTTGGCTTCCCATGCGGCAGGCCTCCATTGGCAATGGTCGAAGCAGCCACCTCTTTACCCAGCGGGCTCTTGGCGGGCAAGCGTTACTGGCCCCTCATACACAGTAAAACGGCCGGGTTTACCCGGCCGTCTCTGTATTGAAAGGTGTCAAAAATTTAGTCTACCTTATCCATGTGGTAGGGAGTGTCGCGGCCAGGGTACTGCATGAATACACGACCGTCTTTAACATAGAACATGACCCCGTCCACTCCCGAGGTTATCCGGTCGCCGTCGATGGTAAAATCGGCCCACCCATGGAAACTGTTCTTCTTGCGGGAGTCGTAATCGTAGAATACCGCGTACTTGTCGCCTTTTTTCACCAGATAATAGTTGAAAGTCCATGGCTTGTTGATTTCTGCTGGAGCACTGCGGCGATAATGGCCCATGAGCAATGGATTGGGCTCCTTGAGAACCTTGGCGTAGGTGGAAGGAGTACCTGCTACTTCCTCTGTAGTTATGGAGTTAAGGCTTTTGCAGCCGGTGAGCATGACAAGGGTCAGCACGAGGGCAAGCGCGGGAAGCATGGGACGCATACGGGGTCTCCTTTTGGGTGTGCACGGGATGTTCACGGCAGAATTATACACCACGCAGGTGTGCTCCGCTAGTCTCGCCTGATTGTTTCGAGTAAAAAAGTCATACTAAGAAGAGACCGGCTGCCGCCGAACCCAACACCACCAAAGCCGGGTGGACCCGCAAAACCAGGGCCAGCAGGGAAGCCAGGGCCAGGCACGTTCGCGGAAGGTCCCAGGCCATGTCCGCAGTGAACAGGGCAGCCATTCCCAGGGTGATGCCACCGAGTACAGCTTTTACCCCCAAAACGGCTTTCCGTGCCCAGGCGCATGAGGCGATTGTCTCACTCGCTGGCGCGGCTGCCAAAAGAACAAAAAAGGAGGAAGTGAAGAAAGCGGTGAGCGCGGCGACGGCCCCCAGAAAACCTTTGAAGTAGGTTCCGGCCAGAGCCGAGGCGCTAAGCAGCGGGCCCGGGGCCAATTGGGCCAGGCTGGTCAGGTCCGCAAACGAGGCGGCGTCCAGCCAGTGGCGCGTCCGGACAGCATCCGCGAAAAGCAGCGGAAAGGCCCCGAACCCGCCGAAGGACCATATTTCGGCCTTGCCCACGGAAAGAAAGAATCTGCCAAGCGCGGGGTCCAGCAGGAAAAAGCTGGCGGCAAATGCCGAGAACATGGTGAACAGAGAGATTGGCATCCTCCAGCCATACCGGATGGATGTTGGAGCTGGGGGCAGACCCTCTGGGTCCTTGAGCAGGAGCACGCCGATAACGCCTCCGCCGAGCAGCATGGAAAAGGGTTTCAAACCGATGAAAAAGAGTGTTCCCGATCCGCAGGCCAAGGCCAAGAGCAGCCCTGACCAGCCAGATGTCCGCAGTATGGACACTCCGGCTATCAGGCAGATGGCCGGAATGGCGGCCTTGATCCCGGCCAGGGCAGGTCCGGCCATGGCGAGGCCAGCGAACCGGGAATAGAGTGCTCCAAGCCCGGCCATGAGGAGAAACCCCGGAAGGATGAAACCTGCAAAGGCGGCCAAAGCGCCAGGTATGCCACGAAGCGAAAGGCCCACAAATCCACATAGTTGGGCCGGAGTCCCTCCAGGGAGGCAGTCCAGGAACGCGCGTCCGTGGTCTAGTTGGCCGGGCGCGGCCCAGCCCCGGTTGTCTGAAAACCGGCGACGGATGTGGTGCAAGGCTGCGGCTTGGCCTAAAGAGATCGCCCCGATCCGCAGTGACTCGAAAAATATGGCTGCAAGGGAGGGAGGGGTGGTCATGGGAGTCTCAGTAGAGGAACATGGAGGCCACGGCCGCGGACAGCACGATCCAGAAAACGGAGAGTTTCTTTGCCAGCGCGGCCAGGGTCGCCACCAGAATAACCGCAGAAGGCCAGCCCAAGGGCACGGCCTTGCCCAGGGTCCAGCTCACGGCAACGATCATCCCGCCAAGAGTGGCCAGCACCCCTGAGAGAGCCTGTCTGGCCTTGAGCGAACCGATGATCTTTTCGCGGTAGTGGGAAGCGGCCAGCACGATCACGAAGGAGACCGCGAAAACGCCTACCGAGGCCACCACGGCTCCGGTGATCCCTCGCACCATGTAGCCCATGAAGGCGGAAGCCAAAAGACTCGGCCCGGGTGTCACCTGGGCCAGGGCCATTCCCTCGATGAAGGTGGATTCGTCTATCCAGCCCCGGTACTCGACCACCTCGGCATACATCACCGGAAAAACTCCGAAACCTCCGAAAGCGAGCAGGTCCACCTTGATCATGGAAAGAGCCAGGTCGAAAAGCAGCCTGTCGGTGATACGCAACGCGGCCAGGCAAGCTAGAAGCACCATTCCCATGATCACCGCGAGGCGCAGTGCTCCGTTGTTTGAGGGGGTGTCTCCGGGTTCTGGAGCGGGGCCCGGGTCCAAAAAAAACATTCCCAAAAGGGCGGCGCCGAAAACAATGGGCACGATGCCCGCCCCGGCCAGGAACAGGGCGGCCGCCCCGGCAGTGAAGGCCTGGTGGCGGCGAGTCGGGGAGAAGCGCTTCACGAAGTCCAGGCAGGACATGAGGCAAATGGCCAGCACTACTACCTTGAGCCCGGAATAGACGGACTGGGCCAGGGGGGCGTTGCGGGTTTGCATGTAAAAGGATGAGAGAAGGGTCATGAGCAAAAAGGCCGGAGCAGAGAACCCCGTGTAGGCGGCAAGCGCCCCTGGGAGCCCCCTCAGCTTGAGCCCAATGTAGGCCGCAAGCTGCATGAGGGTACCGCCGGGTATGACTTGGCACAGGCCAAGCCCCAGGCGGAATTCCTCCCGGCTGACAAAGGCCCTTTTTTCCACCACCTCGCGGCGCAGGGTGGGCATCATGGCCGGGCCGCCGTAGGCAGTGGCCCCGGCAATGAAGAAACTCTTGAATATTGTCCAGATGGACACCAGTTCAGGCATGGTTGCTCCGCTGCGAACTCTTGGGGCGCTACGATACGGCCAAGCGGGTGAAAAGAAAACGGGTCTGGGAGGAATGCTTTTACGAGGGGCGGCCGCATAACGGATAAGCCATTGACGAAGCCGTTCCAACCGGCAAAAATCATCCCATGCGCGCTGTGCTCCTTGATGCTTCCCCCCCGGCCAACGATTCCTGCCGCCAGGGCGCTGACGCCCTGCGTCGCGCTCTGGTGGACGCGGGGCATGCGGTGGAATGTTTCGGGTTGTCCGAGCTCCCGATGGCCCCATGCCGGGGCTGCTTCGCCTGTTGGACCGCCACCCCGGGCCGCTGCCCTTTCCCGGATGCCTCGGAGATGGTGACCAGGGCGGTCATCTCTTCTGAACTGGCGGTGTGGTACTCCCCTCTTCGGTTCGGGGCTTGGTCCTGGATCGCCAAGAAAGCCTTGGACCGCATGATCTGCCTGGTGTCGCCACACTTCGACTCCTCGGGCCTGACCAGGCACACGGGGCGCTACTCTCATTTTCCGGCTCTCTGGGGTGTCGGCTGGCTGCCGGAACCCGATCCGGAGCAGACGCAGGTTTTCAAAAGGCTGGTTGAACACAACGCATACAACATGCGCGCCCCGGTGTGGGAGGCCACGGCGGTCCATGGCGACCGGCCCTGGTCCGCGCAGCGCGAAACGTGTCTGAACGCCTTAGCCGCGCTTTCCAGAACGTCAGGAGCAGCCTGATGAGCAAAGTTCTGTTGCTCATCGGAAGCCCGAGGTCCAAAAGCACGTCACGGGTGCTGGGAGAATACCTGGTGGATGGGCTCACAGCTCGGGGCTGGCAGTCTGAGACCCTGGTCCTCCCCGGGCTTCTGGAAGCGCAGGAAGGCAGGGCCAGACTGTGGGGAGAATTTCTGGGCGCGGAGCTTACCATCCTGGCCGCTCCAGTCTATGCGGATTCTCCCCCGGCCCCGGTGATGCGGGCTCTGGAGTTCCTGGCCGAAGAGCCCGGGCAGAAATCCAAGACTCGCCGTTTCGCAGCGGTGTTCAATTGCGGTTTTCCCGAACCAGAGCACACGTCCATCTGCCTTGATGTCTGCCGTCTTTTTTCCCGGAAGGCCGGTCTCACTTGGGCTGGCGGACTGGGGATAGGAGGGGGAGGGACCATCGACGGGGCCCGTCTGACGGTCCGCGGCAACATGACCAGAAATCTTCGCCGTGCTCTGGAAACGGCGGCGCAAGACCTCGCAAGCGGACGGGAAATATCCCTCGAAGCCCAGACCCTGGCCGCCAAGCCCATTGTTCCCCCCTGGCTGTACCTCCTGCTGGCTGAAACCGGTTGGTGGCTGGAAGCCTGGAAGCGGCGCACACTCTTCAAACTGGGCGACAGGCCCTTCAGGAAGCCATGACCGAACGCCAAGGTTTTTCATTTCTCGTCTGCCCCGATCCCGAGATGGTCAAACGCAGATTGGAGCGGCTCATGGCCTCGTCCGGAGGCGGATTCACCCGCCAGGTGTTCTGGGGCGATGCGGACGATTTCGACGCAACCTTCTGGCAGGCGCTCTCCACGGTGAGCCTTTTCGCTGAACCAAAAGCAGTGGTGCTTCGGCGCGCCGAGGGACTGGACAAGGATTTCTGGGAAAAGCTGACACGTCCCCTGGCCGGGTTCAACCAGCACGTCTGGCCGGTCATCTGCCTGGAAGGCCCGCACGACGCAAAAAAGGGGCCAGCGCTCCCCAAGGGGCTATCCGAGAGGCCCTATTGGAAGGTGGGGCAGCAAAAGGGGTGGGTGTGGATTTCCCCGGGGCTTACCGAAGAAAACATGGTCCCCACCCTGCGCGACTGGGCCAATGCCCGTCATCTGAACTTCGAGAAGGGCGTGCTTCAGGAACTGACCAGGATTCTGCCCCGGGACATGACCGCCTGCGCCCGCGAGCTGGAGAAACTGGAGCTGGCCGCCCACAATGGCGAGATCGGCATGGATCTTCTGGATCTTTTAAGCGTCGAGAAGGATCTGGACATTTTTGGATTCCTTAAGGCCCTGGAAGAAGGGCGCGACCCGGCCGGGGTCTGGCGTACGGTTTTCGGCCATCAGCTTTCAGGCGAGGACGGCTTCCTGTTTCAGTTCATGGCCATCCTTTCGCGCGAGGCCAGAACCATGTGGCAGCTGCTGCACGAGGACCCGGATTGCAAGGTCCACCCCTACGTGCGCAAGCTGAAGACCCCCATGGCGGGGCGCCTGGGGGCAGTGGGCTTGGCCAAATTATGGGATTTGGCCCTGGAGGTGGAGTCTTCCGTGAAGTTCGGGCGCAAATCCCCAGACCAGGCCCTGGAGATGCTCGTGGCTGATCTGCATGCCCTGTTTGCCAAGGTTAGATCGCGTGTTTGACCCGTTTATCCTTTGATACCCCCACGCTTTTCCGCTATTCACCTTCCGCAGGCGGGGATTTTCCACCTTTTTGCCTCAAGGGCTTGCGCGAAGGCACAATCATGCTTACAAAAGAGAACCGTCCGCACTACCTGGGTCACAGAAGCCGTCTGAAAGAACGTTTGCGTCAGGATTCCAGGTCGTTGGCCGACTACGAGATCCTTGAGCTGCTCCTCGGCTACGCCAATCCGCGCCGTGACAACAAGCCGCTGGCCAAGGAGCTCTTGTCGCGTTTTGGCACACTGCGTGGAGTATACCAGGCCCGTCCATCCGACCTTTCCAGTGTGGAAGGGGTTGGAGACGGGCTGGAGACGTTCTGGACCCTTTGGCGGGAGTTTCTGGCCCGTCTGGGCGAACAGGATGTGGCGGACAGGGTATTGGTGGACGACCCCAAGGTGGTGGCGAAGCTGGCCCGTGAGCGTTTGGGCAATATCACGGGGGAAGAATTCTGGGTTCTTCTTCTCGACACCGCCAACAAAGTTTTGTGTTGGGAGAGGGTAAGTAAGGGAACTGTGGACCAAGTCCCGGTGTACCCTCGCGAGATACTGGCTCTGGCCCTCTCCAGGCAGGCTTGCGGCGTGATCATGGTGCACAACCACCCCGGAGGGGACCCGAAACCCTCAGCCCAGGACCAGGAGATCACGCGCCAGGTGAAGCTGGCCGCCCACGGACTGGGGGTGAAAGTGCTCGACCATGTGATAATTGCCGGGAAAGAGTATTTCAGTTTCAAGAAGGCCCGATTGATGTAATGTGGAGTAGGTCTGATCCGCGAGCGGATGCCGGAAACGGTGAGACCCTGCGGAACTGGGGGATTCATTCGACGACCCGGGCGATGTTGAGAGACCGAGGCATCATGGCACAACCCGGGATTGAAGAACCCTGGAAGCAGGAATGATCGATGAAAAACCTGCATTGCCTCGTCAGTGGTAGGGTACAGGGTGTTGGTTTCAGGGCATTTGTCCTGGACCAGGCTCACGAACTGGGGCTGACCGGCTGGACCAGGAACCTGCCCAACGGACAGGTGGAGGCGATGGCTCAGGGGACTGAAGAAGCCCTGGAGGAGTTTGCCAGGCGGCTGCGCAAAGGGCCGGTTTGGGCCCGGGTGGACGCGGTGGAAATATCAGAAGGGCCTTTTGACGGGTCTTGCACCACATTTCAGGTGAGACTCTAAAATGTGAGTAAGGAGAAATCCATGACAATAGAAAACGATAAAGAAACCGAAGTTACGGTAATAGCGGAAGATCATCAGGAGCACCCCGTTTCCGAGGATCCGACCGCTGCCGGGCCTGATCAGGCCAAGCTGGACATACCGGCCATCCTGCCTGTGCTGCCCGTGCGCGACATAGTCGTCTTCAACTACATGATCCTGCCGCTGTTCGTAGGCCGGGAGAAATCCGTGGCAGCGGTGGACGCGGCGCTCAACTCCAACCGCTACATCCTCATCCTCACCCAGAAGGACGAGAAAGTGGACGAACCCGGGCCTGAGGACCTCTACGAGACCGGCACGGTGGGCATGATCATGCGCATGCTCAAGATGCCGGACGGAAGGCTCAAGGTGCTGGTGCAGGGCCTCACCAGGGCTCGCGTGCGCCGGTTCACCAAAACTGAGCCCCAGTTGGAGGCTCTGGCCGAAGTGCTGGAGGAAGCGGAGACCAAGGAAGTGGGCGTTGGCGAGGAAGCCATGATGCGCGCCGCCCGCGAGCAGAGCGAGAAGATCCTTTCCCTGCGGGGTATATCGGCAACGGACATCATGAGCGTGCTCAACTCGGTGAACGAGCCTGGCCGCCTGGCCGACCTCATCGCCTCCAACCTGCGCATGCGCGTGGAGGAGGCCCAGAAGATACTGGAGACCCTGGACCCGGTGAGCCGCCTGGAACTGGTGAACTCACAGCTCAACAAGGAGGTCGAGGTGGCCTCCATGCAGCACAAGATCCAGTCCATGGCCAAGGAAGGCATGGACAAGGCCCAGAAGGATTTCTTCCTGCGCGAGCAGATGAAGGCCATCCGCAAGGAACTGGGCGAGGGTCAGGAAGAGACGGAAGAGCTGGATGATCTGCGCAAGGCCATTGAAAAGGCGGGGCTGCCCAAGGAAGTGAAGGCCGAAGCGGACAAGCAGCTCAAACGGCTGTCTTCCATGCATCCGGATTCCTCCGAGGCCACGGTGATAAGGACCTATCTGGACTGGCTCACCGAACTGCCCTGGAAGAAACTGTCCAAGGACCGTCTGGACATCAAGGAGGCCCACCGCATCCTCCAGGAAGACCACTACGGGCTGGACAAGGTGAAGGAGCGCATCCTGGAATATCTGTCCGTGCGCAAGCTAAACCCCAAGATGAAGGGCCCCATCCTGTGCTTCGTAGGCCCTCCGGGCGTCGGCAAAACCAGCCTCGGCCGGTCCATCGCCCGTTCGCTTGGGCGCAAGTTCGTACGCATGTCCCTTGGAGGCATGCGTGACGAGGCCGAAATCAGGGGCCACAGGCGCACGTACATAGGGTCGATGCCTGGCCGCATTGTCCAGTCCATAAAGACCGCAGGGACCAGAAACCCGGTGATCATGATGGACGAGATCGACAAGGTGGGTGCGGACTACCGGGGCGACCCGACGTCGGCTCTTTTGGAAGTGCTCGACCCCGAGCAGAACTTCTCCTTCCAGGACCATTACCTCGGGGTGCCCTTCGACCTCTCCAAGGTGATGTTCATCTGCACGGCCAACATGCTCGACACCATCCCCGGCCCCTTGCTGGACCGCATGGAGGTGATCCGCATCCCCGGCTACACCGAGCAGGAGAAGGTGAAGATAGCGCGCAAGTATCTTCTGCCCCGGCAGGTGAAAGAGAACGGGCTCAAGAAGGCCGACCTGGAGATGAGCGACCAGGTTTTGGGCAAGACCATCCGGGAATACACCCGGGAGGCGGGACTCAGGAACCTGGAACGCGAAGTGGGCGCCATCTGCCGCAAGCTGGCCCGCAAGAAGGCCGAGGGAGAGAAGGGGCCGTTCAAGGTCAGCAGCAAAATGCTGCCCAAGCTCCTGGGCATCCCGCGCTATCTGGAGGAGGAGAAGGAACGCGACCTGCCGCCAGGCGTGGCCGTGGGCCTGGCCTGGACTCCGGTGGGCGGCGAGATACTGCATATCGAGGTGACCACCATGCCAGGCAAGGGCCAGCTCATCATGACCGGCAAGCTGGGCGACGTGATGAAGGAGTCGGCCCAGGCCGCGCTTTCCTATGCCCGGGCCAAATCCGACAAGCTGGGCATCGATCCGGAATTCCTGGAGAAACGCGACATCCACATCCACATTCCGGCCGGAGCCACTCCCAAGGACGGCCCATCAGCTGGCGTGACCCTGGTGACCGCGCTTATCTCCGCGCTGACCAACACGCCCATCTGCAGCGATATCGCCATGACCGGCGAGATCAGCCTTCGCGGGCGGGTGCTGCCCGTGGGCGGCATCAAGGAGAAGATCCTGGCGGCGGTGTCCGCAGGCATGAAGCGGGTGCTCATCCCGGCGCGCAACGAAAAGGACCTGGCGGACATACCGTCCGAGCTTCGCGGGCGCATCAAGGTGCAGTTCATCGAGCAGATAGACGAGGTGTGGCCCCTGGCCTGCGGCTCCGTGAAGCCGGAGGAAAAGAAGGAAGCACCGAAAAAGAGCTCGAAAAAGAAATAACTGGTCTGATCACGTCACAGTGAAAAGACGGCCCGGAGGCGAAAGCCTCCGGGCCGTTTTGGCTTGGGGGGCGTGGAAAGGGTGCGCTCTCGGTACGTTTTCTTGAGAGCCGGGTTTCGTCAGGTTGCCCTTGCACCCGCCCCCCAATCCGGGCTAGCGTGCCCGCCCATGAGCGGAAATACCTACGGACGCCTTTTCAGGCTCACCACATTCGGCGAATCCCATGGTCCTGCATTGGGCGGCGTGATCGACGGCTGCCCGGCCGGGCTCCCCCTCACCGAGGAAATGATCCAGCAGGGTCTCAACAAGCGCCGTCCCGGCCAGGGTGGCCTCGCGTCCACGGCCCGCAAGGAGCCGGACGCCATCCGCCTGCTCTCGGGCGTATTCGAGGGTGTGACCACGGGCACGTCCATCGGGTTCGTCATCGAGAACACGGACCAGCGCTCTCATGACTATTCCAAGATTAAGGACGTGTTCCGCCCGGGCCACGCCGATTTCACCTATCAGGCAAAATACGGCGTGCGCGACTATCGCGGCGGCGGGCGGGCCTCGGCCCGCGAGACAGCCGCGCGTGTTGCGGGAGGTGAGATAGCCAGGCAGCTCCTCTCCCGCCACGGAGTGGAGGTCTATTCCTATACGAAGGAGGTGGGAGACATTCCGGCCCAGTGCATGGACCCGCGCAATGCCTACGAACGCCCCTTCTACGCCCCGGACGACTACGTGGTGGACATCTGGGAGGACCGGGTGCGCCAGGTGAAGGCCGAAGGTGATTCCATCGGCGGCATCGTCTGCGTCACCGCGGCCGGAGTCCCGGCCGGGCTCGGCGAACCGGTGTTCGACAAACTGGACGCCAGGCTGGCGTATGGACTCATGGGCGTGGGCGCTGTGAAGGCCGTGGAGATAGGGGAAGGCATGCAGGCCGCCCGCAACTACGGTTCCAAGAACAATGATGCCATGACCCCGGACGGCTTCGCATCCAACAGGGCCGGCGGTATCCTGGGCGGCATAAGCTCAGGCCAGGACATCGTTGTCCGCTGCGCGGTGAAGCCGATCCCCTCGGTTGCCAAGGAGCAGAACAGCGTGACCGTGGGCGGAGAGGCCACCACCCTTGTGGTCGGCGGCCGCCACGACGTCTGCGCCATTCCGCGCATCAATCCGGTGCTGGAGGCCATGGTCTGCCTGACCCTGGCCGACTTCTGGCTTCTTTCAGGAAGAGGACGCTGATTCGTCCTCGGATTCTGGGGCGTTTTTCTTTGCCAGCCTGTGGAAGATGATGGTGGCCACGGCCGTGAGCAGAAGCTCCGGCCACAGGGACACGGTGTCTCGTGCCACGAATTCCGCGTAGCTCTGCAGGAAATAGACTCCCCCCGCATAGGCGAAGGTCAGCCGCCTGGGGTCAACCCCCTGGGCCAGGCGAAGAAACGCTAGGGCGAACACGGCAGGAAAGATCACCCAGGCGCCGAGGATCATCCAGGCCCCTTCGTTGGTAAGCGATCCCTGCAGCCGGGCCAGCGATTCCTGCCCGAAGGGGACGACCCGGGACAGAAGCCAGGTGACGCCGGCGGTAACGCCCAGGGAACCCAGCAGGATGACAGCTCCTGTCTTGGGGTCCATGGGGCGTTTGAGTTCAGGTTTGTTATCCTCGTTCACGCACTCCTCCCTCTGAAAAAAATCCACGCCGCGAAAACGGCAATTTTGACCAAGGCTTCCAGGGAAAACTATCGTCCCCCGTCAGTCTGTATGTTATTTCACCTGCCCGAAAGCCATCTCCAGGGCCTCTTCCAACTGGCCTGATGTGAAGAGGTCTCTCAACACCACTGGCCGCTGCGAGTCGGCACCTTTGGGGAAGACGGCAGCCAACGGAATCGAAGCGGATCCAAGAGAACGCAGCAACGCCATGGCCTCCGGGCTTTCACGGGTCAGGTCCACGCGTATGGCCTTGAACCCGTAGCGTTTCTGGAGCCTGGCGACAGCCGGAGGGCGAAGCACGGTCTTTTCCAGTGCCTTGCAGGTGGGGCACCAGTCCGCGGTAAAGTCCACGAGCAGATCCTCCTTGCCAAGCATCTGATGAAATGTCGCTTTGTCGAATGGTTCCCAGGCCGCACTCTCAGCCGCTGGGACTGAAAGAGCCCATACGCAGGCTGCCACTGCCGCTGCCGCTGCAACGCTTCGGATGGTCCAGCGGGTGAACGCGCCCTGGGAGAGGTTGGTCCAGCTGCCCCAGGCGTGGCAGGCGAAGGCCGTTACCAGCAGCGCCACCAGGGAAGCGGGCAAGAGCGCGGCTGGCAATATGACCAGGAAGTAGAGGCAGGTGCCCATGATGAGAAATCCGGCCAGCTTCTCCAAGTGGCTCATCCATGGGCCGGGCCGTGGCACGAACTTGGTGAGCTCCGGCCTCACGGCCAGGAGCAGATAGGGCGAAGCCATACCCATCCCGATACCCACGAAAACAGTCATGACCACTGCCACCGGCTGCATGAGGGTCCAGGCCAACACTCCCCCCAGAAACGGCCCGGAACAGGGGGTGGCCAACAGAGTGGCCAGAAAGCCCGTGGCCAGGGCCTGGGATCTGGGGCTGTGTCCAGGACGGGGGGTGAGCTTCAGGTCGATCACCGGCAGATGGAAAACTCCGAAAAGGGACAGCCCGAGGGCGAACAGCACCACAGCCGCTCCAAGAATGAGCCCCGGCTGCTGGAACAATTCCCCCCAGGCCATTTCGGCAAGTCCCAACAGAACGGCGAGAACGCAGAAATAGGCCAGCACTCCCAGCGAGAAGAAAATGTTGTGCTGCCGGATCAAGGCAAAGCGGTCGCAGGTGGGGTCGCCTTCGCGGCAAACGGCCAGCAGTCCGGAGAGTTTCAGGCAGGCCACGGGCAGCACGCATGGCATGAGGTTGAGAAGAAATCCGGCCAAAAAGGCCAGGGGCAGGGCTTTAAGGAGTCCGTTCACTTCCAGGTGGGGCTGCAAAGACCGGGGCGCGAAGGTCCAGCCAGGTGCGGCTTCGATGGCCTTGGCCGCGACGCCAAGCGATGAAGTGGCTGGAGCCTCTTTGACCAGCCCGGCGAACATGCTCCACCAGGGTTGTCTGTCTGCGGGGGCGGGATTGGGAACCTCTTTCGAGGAAAAATCGGTTTCCAAGGACATCGGCCAGCAACTGCTGTCGGTGCAGGCCAGGAGGTTCACCTTGGCCTGGACGCCGAACCCCGGCGGCGCGTCGTGCGGCACAGGGATGAAAAGCGGCGTGGGGGAATCGTAGATTTTGACGGTCTTGTCCTTCTCGTAAAGATCCTGGGCTGTCTTGCCCGGAGGATAAAGAACCGTGAGGCTTTTGCCCGAGGGGGTGAGCACGGCTTCGGCCCGGGTGGGAAGCCCTGTCTGCCCCGGGTCGTTGGCGTAGGCTTTGAAACCCTGGCCCGGAGTGAGCCAAAGCACCGCCACCAGCCCGCTCCCGGGAAGAGTGGCCAATTCCCAGCTGGCGGAAACCGGTGTGGGTTGGGCCGTAACCGGAGACGCCAGGAGAAAGAAAAAAGCCAGGACAGTCAGAAATCCATGCATGGCAGGGCTCCGCATAATAGGAACAAGCATACGCCAGCGTTTCAAGAGAGGTAAAGCAGAAACTATGCCGAAAAGACTAGGAACGCGGCCACGGCCACGGCCGTGGGAAAAAGGGCGGCCAGCAAAAGCCCGAGGGGGTTTATGTACTGGTTCTTGAATCCGTGCTTGAGGATGGAAAAGCCTGCCGGGTTCGGGGCGTTGGCGATGACCGTGAGCCCCCCGCCGGTGACCGCACCGGCCAGCAGGGCGAACTTGTTCTGGTCCGAGAGATTCTCCACCAATGTTCCCAGATAGGTCAGGGCGGCGTTGTCGGTGACGGCGGTCAGGGCAGTCGCCCCGAAGTACAGAGCCAAGGAGTCCATGCGCTCAAGCAGGGCCTGTACCCACCAGCGTTGCGGTGGCCCGAGAATGACGAGCCCTGCCAGAAAAACGCCAACCAGGAGCGCCGGACGCACCATGAGTTCGGACTGGTGCTGTTCGTACGCGGCAGTGAAACCAAGAAAGACAACGAGAACGGCCATGAAGGCCAGGGGGTGGTGCAACAGGACGACCATGGCCGTGAGCACCGCCAAATGCACGGCCGTCACCCAGCGCGGGATGTCCTCGCGCATGCTTTGCGGGATGTGGATGTCCAGTCGTTTAAGGCGGGCGGAGAAAACCATGGTCAGAACAGCTGCGTTCACAATTACAGCTATAGCCGCCTTCCAGCCGAAGTTGGAGAACATGTGCCACAGCCCCCAACCCCATGCGGGAGCGCACATGATAACAGGTGGGGCTGCGAAATGGGTGAGCACGCCGCCAATGGAAATGTTGACGAAAAGCGTGCCAATAAGTGCGTACTTGAACGTTTCGGGCAAGGGGTGCTGGAAGAAAACCAGGTACAGAATGAGCGCCGTGACCGTCATGGCCGCGGGTTCGGTGATGAATGACCCCAGGAGCGGACCGATGGTAAGCGCAGTGAAGCACACGGCCGTGCCGAGTGGCATGGGCAATCTTGCAGCCAGGATGATGATGATTTTTGAGGCAAGCGCCACAACCGGTTTCGTGGAAGCCACCAGCATGATGGCGAACACAAAGGCTGGTTCTGTGAAGGAGATGGATTCAATGTACGTGATTGCGCTGGAAGGGCCGCTAAGAATCGCCAGCAGGACCAGGAAAACAGCGGCCCAGAAGCCAAAAACCGCTTCGACCTCGCCCAGGATGTGCCACAGCCCCTGGTGTGGGCTTTCTTTTTGGGAGCGTGCCAGAAATCTCCCGGCTAGAAATGTATGGGTTACGGCCGCCGCAAATGCGGCCGTACCCAAGACAGCTGCTGGCCAGGGTGTGGTCATGGTGTATTCGAACGTCTATTCGAAACAGAATTCCACAGTGAAGTTACCATATTCGGTGGTGAAAGGTATGGCCACCACTGTGCCTGCGGAGACATGGGAAATGGTGTGGTTGTCCCCGAAAATAATGGTCGGGGTGGAAGCCTGCATGGCAAGCCCCATCTGGGCCAACCCCGCCCGGGCCTGCCCGGAGATCATGTTGGTGAGCTCCCCGACAGCATCCTTGGCGTCCTGGATGATGTCCTGGACGTCGTCGCCAAGCATATTTTTTACGATGGCCACCGCGCACTGCTTCGTGAAAGAAAGGGAAATGCTTCCGTGCTTATCGCCGGTGAGGCCCACCACGGCGGAAACATCCCCGGCTGCGGCGTCGTTGTGCTTGACGTAGGGTTTCCCCGGGGTCGGATCAAGCATGGCCATGGTGGAGAGCACGTGTCTGGTTGCTTGGATGAATGGCTTGGCTAACTCGGCGTCGCTGGCGTTCATGGCCGGTCCTTGAATCGGTATCGTACTGCATGTGGGGCAGGTGGATTCTTAATCGCCCGTAACGGCTAAGTGCCCCCCGAGTTCTTACCAGTATCTTTTCGCAGGGTAAGTTTTCAAGGCATTTTTCATCTCACCTGGAAATGCGCCAGGGCAGGGGCAACGTCGAGGTGTACTTGCTGCAGCGTCTTGCCATTTACATCCGGGTGATGTAGTCCTCCTAAAAGACGCCGTGGACGCCGATAGCCGGTCCATGACTTACCGGGCACACACGGAGCCGGGCCGCAACGGGCGGCCGGGACCGCGCCCTGCCCGAACCGGCTGGAAGCTTCCCGGGCGGACATCACACACGATGCAGAGCCGCCAAGAGCCAGCCTCCCAGTTTAAAAACCGGGCCACAGGTTTCTCAGACGCCGACTGGGGCGCCTTGGAGAAGCGGCTCTCCGACACCAGAGATCTTCTTCGAGACATCCTCTCCCACCTGCGCACAGTCCTCGACAACCTCAAGTCCGCCGGAACCAAGTATCAGAGTGCCGGACGGGCATGGCGCAAAACAGACAGCCCTGCGGACGGCATGCGTCGCCAGCATGGGCATCGGCAGAATGGTCCTGCCGCCGGTGCCCAGAAACCCCAGGGACCAGCCGGCTCCCGCTTTCAGTCCTCAACTTCGCAATCGACCACTTCTTCCAGATTTACAGACTCCTCCGCCAGACAATCCACCTTTGGCAAGGCACCTTTTGGCAAAACTGCCGAATCTGGACAGGCCAAGGCGGGGAGCACATTCAAATCAAAAACTGATAGCCAGGCCGGAACCGGGTTCTCCTGGAGCTTCAGGGCCAAGACCGAGTACGCTTCGTCGGCATCTTCCGCCAGGACTTCCACGGGCTCCGGCTCTGCCGGGCAGCAAAAGGCGTCCCCGGGCGCGGGCCAAGCCAGGTCTGAAGCCACGGGCTCTTCCAGCCAGCAGCGTGCGTATCAGCATGCCGGACAACACACTGGGAAACAGGCTGGGCAACAGACCGGACAACAGACCGGGCAGCAGGCCGGACACAAGGCGGGCCAGAAGCAGGAACATCGCCACCGCACCACGGGACCGGGTGGCGGGTCGAGCTATCAGGAGTACAAGCAGCGCTCCCACAAATCTCCGCTCGGCCAGGGGCGTATGACCTTGACCCAGGCCTGCGCGCTCTTGTGCATCACCTACCCCTGCAATGCGGATGACATACGGGTCGCCTACCGCAAGCAGGCCCGCAGACACCACCCGGACCTGGGCGGGGACGAAGAGATGATGAAGTCCATCAACCAGGCCTATGAACTGGCCATCTCCTGGTGTTCGCCCCTTCGCGGCAAGACTGCCACCTGGGCCGCCTAGTTTTCCCGTCTGCCACCGCAAGCCGATTTTGCTTGACCCTCATGTGAGCGGGCCTGGCCCGTTTTCCACAAGTAGACACCAGTCCTTACGACTAGAACACCTCGGCTTCGAACCAGTATATCTGGGTTTCGGGCATTTTCCAGGCATCCGCCGGCAATCCCGCCTTGCGGCATGTCTGGGCCAGGAAGGTCTCCCGGTCCCAGTTCCATTCCACGGGAACCTGGGGAAGCAGAAGCCCTTGCTTGTACCCTTGGCGCATGATGAGCCCGTGGCGGCCAACCGTCACCAGGGCCGGATCCGGGCAGGGGGTGATGGGGCTTAGAATTGAAATGTCGGTGTGGATCTCATCGAATTCGGCACTGGAGAGGGGCGGGAAGCGCGGGTCCTGGAAGGCGGCGGCCTTGGCCATTTCGGCAATGGTCAAGTAGAGGGGCTTGTCGCCGACGATGTGGCCGATGCAGCCGCGCAGTTCGCCTCCAAGCGTCAGGGTGACGAAGGCGCCTAAGGTTTCGCGCAGTTTGTCCGATGGAGGATCGGGAGCTTTCCAGCCGCTGTTTCCTGCGAGCTCTGCCGCGATGCTCTGGCGGACCAGTTCTTTGAGGTATTTTTTCTCGTCACCGGTCAGTTCGAACGTGAAACCGTCCATGGCAGCTCCTTTTTCATGCGAGTATCACTCTTGCCCTGGGCTTGCCAGATGCTCTACACAAAACCATGCGTATTCTCTGCGTGGACGGACCATACTTCCTGCGTGCCCTGGCCGCCCAGGGACACCAGACCCTGTGCATCGGTTCCTCGCCCGGGGTGGACGTGCCTTTGTCCGAGCCGTTGTCCCTCAGCAGGTTGCTTGAGACCCTGAAGTCCAAAGACTTCGTCCCGGACGCGATGCTTTGGGCGGACACCTGCCAGCCGCCCACCGTGATCGGCCTGGAGCTTTTGCCATGGCCGAGCGTGGCCTATTCCATCGACCAGTACATGAACCCCTGGCATGTCGCCTATTCGTCCGGCTTCGACACGGTCCTGGTGGCCCAGAAGGAGTACCTCGGAGTCTTCGCCTCCGAGCATTTCCGCCCAGCCCGCTGGATGCCTCTTTTCTGCGATCCGGCCCACGATAACTCTCCCGAGGGGGAACGCGACATTCCGGTGAGCTTCGTGGGAACCCTGGACAGCCCGGCGAATCCTGGCCGCAAGATGTTTCTAGATAGTTTCAAGAAACAGGCCCCTCTGGTGGCCCTGAGCGGCGACTATCGGCCGGTGTTCGGGCGAAGCCGCATAGTGCTCAACCAATCCGCAGCCGGGGAGCTCAACTTCAGGCTGTTTCAGGCGGCTGCCTGCGGAGCGGCGGTTCTCACCGAGGCCACAGGCAACGGCCTTGCCGAACTGTTCACCCCCGGTGAGAACGTCCTGGTCTATGAGCGCGCCAACGCCCGTTCGGCGGCTCAGGCCGCCCTGGGCGCGCTGAATGATCCGAGACTGCCGGACATTGCCCGGGCCGGCCGTCAGGAGGTTTTGTCCAAGCACACTGTGGATGTGCGTGCGGCCGAGATAACGGCTATCCTCCAGGAGTTGCGCGACGGCCGCGCCCATGAGCGCCGCATAGCCGACTGTGGCGCGATCAGGGCGCGCATGAGCAACGCCTACCGGGTTCTGGCCCTGGACGAGGCTTTGCCGCTGCCTCCAGGCCATCGACGGTTTTATCTGGAGCTGGCCTTCAGAAACGACCCGGCGTACCAAGGGCAACAGATCGTTTCCGAACCTTGAAAGGGAGGCGGTGAAGGGTGATGCAATTGTTGAACGGTGCCGGGAGGGTCCACACTGAAGCCCTCGGAAGCTCTTGTCAGTAAATACCCAGATGCTGACCATCGCCGCGTATTCCCTGGATCTGCCCGCCTATGCCTGCGCCCGAATTCGCCTGCTGGGTCCGGCGTCGATCCTGCGTGGCAGGGTGGACATGCGTTGGGCCGCCACGAGCAACGGTACGGACTACGCCATTGATTCCTCTGCCATGACCGGGGCGGATGCCGTCATTTTCCAACGGTACTTTCCAATGAAGGAAACCTGGCCCATAGTGGAACAGGCCCTAAGCTCTGGGCGGCCTGTGGTCTACGATGTGGACGACAATTTCCTGGCTGTTCCCCCTGACCACCCCATGCGCCAACGTTTGGCTCCCATAGAGCCGTTCACCAGGGAGCTTCTTGCCAGGGCCACCCTGGTCACGGTCAGTACTGTGGAATTAAGACACGCTTTCAAGGGGTTGGCCCACAAAATTGAGGTGCTGCCCAATTTCCTGGAGGAACGCCTCTGGATCGGACCGATGGCCCGTGGGAGGGAGCCGGGTCCGGTGCGCATCGTTTTCGCGGGAACTCCCTCGCATGGGAAGGATCTGGAACTCGTCCTTCCTGCCTTGGCTGCCGTGAAACAACACTTCGGGAACGCCGTGGAGATTGTATTCATGGGGTGTTCCCCGTCGGGGATTGACGCTACGGTCATCGGCTTCAACGAGGATTACGCCGGATACGCAGCCGCGCTGAGAAAACTGGCACCGGACATCGGCCTGGCCCCGCTAGCGGACAGCGCCTTCAACAGGTGCAAAAGCGCCGTGAAGTGGCTTGAATATTCGGCACTTGGAACCGCCGGCGTCTATGCGGATCTGCCTGCCTACGCATCGGTACGCCACGGAGAAACGGGCTTGATTGCGGGGAGTGATTCGGTCGAATGGGAGCAGGCCCTGGTAAAATTGGTGGAGGACGCTCCATTCCGGCGCGCCCTGGGTCACCAGGCTGCTGCCGAGGTGCGTAGCCGTTGGGGTATGACAACCGGCGCCGAGGGATATTTGAAGGTGTGGAAGCGGGTGTGCCATGCCAGCGGGTGATTTCAACTGGCACGATCTTCCGGAAGGGCTGCGCTATGGACTCCTGCTGGGAGCCACGGGCAAGCCGCATCTGGCGGACCTGGCCAGGCGTGCTCTGGCCGCACCGGAAACGTCCAGGCTCGGTTTGGATATTCTGCTGGCAGCCTGGGAGGCGGGACCGCTTGACGGGACTCTGGCCAGACTGCTTGCCGGGCTGGACACACGAGCGGGTTTTCTGGCTCCCAAAGTGAGGGCGGCGGTGAACGCGGTGGCCGCGAACTGGCGCGAACCGGACGACACGGGCCCCATGGCCGTTCTGGCAGCGAACCGGTCTTACGATGAACTCAAGGATTGGCTCGCATCAAACTGCATTCGGGAACCGGACAATTTGTTCTGGCGCCAGCACCTGCTCGATCTGGCCTACCTCCTTGCTGACTGGGAAATCGTTCTGAGAAGTCTTGAAATGCCTTGGCCCGAGGGATTAGCCCCCTTGCGAGATAAAAGCCGCGGCGATGTCCATTTCCAGCGCGGCGACTACCAGGAAGCCGCTCTGTGGTACGAAGGGGCCAGGCTTCTTCGTCCGGCCAGAATAAGGCTCGGCCACTGCCTGTTCAGGCTGGGCCGGCCAGACGAAGCGGCAAGCCAGTGGCGCCGGTCCTTGTCCCAGGCGCCCTGGAACATCAATCTGCTCTTGAGGTATTTCGACAGACTGGCAGGGAGGGATCTTCCGGGCCGTCCGATTTCCGGGCCAGTGGCCGTGTGCCTTTATACCAGTGGCAAGGCAGCCGAGCTCGATGCAACCCTGGCCGCGCTGTTCTCCTCGGAGCTCGCTGGGGCGCGCGTTGTGGTGTTGGACAACGGCAGCCCGGATGCCACGCCCGAAGTGCTGGCCGCTTGGCGGGACCGCGCAGGTGGCATTCTGGAGACCATCACCCTGCCGGTGAACGTGGGCGCTCCGGCCGCCCGCAACTGGCTCGCCCGCCACGATGTAGTTGCATCGAGCGATTTCGTTGCCTACCTGGACGACGACGCCATGGTACCGCATGACTGGTCGCGACTGTTCGGGCGGGCGGTGGAGATCAGCCCGGATGCCGGGGTTTGGGGCTGCAAGGTGGTGGACCTGGACGCACCGGGCCGTATTCAGAACGTGGACATACATCTTTTGGAAGCCAGCGGCCCCGAGCCAGCCTTTTCCTCGCTGTGCACCCAGGACCTCGATTTCGGCCAGTTCGACTACATTCGCCCCTGTCTTTCGGTCACGGGGTGTTTTCACTTGTTCAGAACGGAACTGCTGCGCGAAAGCGGGGAGTTCGACATCCGCTTCTCCCCGACCCAGTACGACGACCTTGACCACGACCTGCGCCTGGCGGCCCTGGGGCACACGGCCGTCTATCAGGGCAACCTCGCCGTGCGTCATGCACGCCTTTCCGGGGCGCTGCTGAACCAAAACGCCCAGGCCACGGCCAACAGCACGGCCAATTTGCACAAGCTGGCCGCGAAACATCCTGGCGATGTCCGTGAGAAGATGCGCGAGAAGCTTTCCACGGTCATGCTCAAGGACATCTTGAGCAAGCTCTCGGCCTAAACTGCTCCGGATCATGCGGGCTGGGTCTTTTCGTCACTCATTGTCTCGATGCGTGGCAACGCGAGACCGTGTTTTAAGGAATACGATATTGCGCGGACCCGCGAAATGGTCCATCCTTTCTCCTGAACTTGTCCGTTCGGAGCCGCCCATGTCCATACGGAATGTGCTTGATTTGAGTTTCGATCCCGCGTGCTTAGCCGCCTCGGACGGGCGGCTGCTGTATGTGAACGATCCTTTTCAGGACGCGTTGGGGATTGGGCCAGAGGAAGTGGCGTCCGTGTCACTGGCGGAACTCGTGGGAAAAGGGAGTTTTGGGGAAATGTCCAGGCAGGCGGGGCAAGAGGTGTCGCTCTTTAAACGCCTGAAGATCCGGGTGAAAGACGGGAACTTCCTGCCGGTAGAGGTCCACTGTCTGAGGCTGTCCGACACGGACGAGTTGGCGGTTGTCTTTCGGCCCACAGCAGGGAATTTGGCCGATGGTGGAGTGGAGCATTTGGCGCTGCACGACGCACTCACGGGACTTCCCAACCGCGTCCTGCTTCTGGACCGCATGCGCCAAACCCTGGCCCGCGCCAAGCGCCATAAGGATTTCGTGGCAGTGGTCTTCGTCGATCTGGACGGATTCAAACCCATCAACGACAATTACGGGCACAAGTGCGGCGATGAGGTGCTCAGAGTCACTGCCGCAAGGCTCCTGGATGCTGTCAGGAGCGACGACACGGCGGCCCGCATCGGCGGAGATGAGTTCGTGATGATACTTGGGGAATTGCGTAACGGACTGCATGCCGGCCTTATGGGAAACAGGGTGATCAAATCCATCACCCAGCCCATCCCCTGGCAAGGCCAGTCGGTGAATGTGAGCGCGAGCCTTGGCATCTCAGTGGCTCCCACGGACGGAATAGATCCTGAGGAGCTCCTCAAGAAAGCGGACGATGCCATGTATGTAGCCAAAAAATCCGGAAAAAACGGCTACTCTTTTTACAATGAATCAAGCTACTTCAAGTGAGAAAGCCATGGATGAAACAGACCTGAACGCCTTCGCCGCCCAGCTGACCGAGACGTTCAAGCCTTTCATCCGCGAGGTTGTTCGGGAGGCCGTGCGAGAGGAAGTTGCCGTGCTTGCCGGCAAGCACTTGGGTGGCGAGGAATTCTTCAAGCGTTTGAACGAAGAGATCATGGCCAACCTGGGGGACATCTACCGCGAGATATCCATGTTCCAAGGGCCTGGAGGGAATTCGGGGAAGCCCGAGAACGCGGCTCATGCCGGGGTGCTCATGGACGAGGCTTCTCAGCGGCTGGATCAGGTGATTCAGGCCACGGAGAAAGCCACCTTCGAGATAATCGATTTGGTGGAGCGCAACATGCACGTGCCAGCCGAGCTGATGGTGCTCTTCCAGAAGGGCACAAGCGATCCGGAGCACCGGGACACGGCCGGGCGACTCTGCCAGAGGCTTTCGGAGGACCTGATTGAGATCATGACGTGCCTGTCTTTTCAGGATTTGACCGGGCAGCGCATCAAGCGCGTCATCGACATGCTTGGCAAGGTGCGCGACATGGTGGCCGAACTCTATGTGTCCACCGGAATCCTGGTGAAGGCCCAGGAAAAGGAGCCGGGACAACCCCTGGAGGAACTCAAAAAGGACGCCAAGGCCAAGGTCTCCCAGTCGGAAGTGGACGATCTTCTGGCTCAGCTGAATCTGTAGATGGTGAACATGGGCGCTGACATTTGCACGAACGCCCGGCTCTTGCGTCTGCGCTCTGCCGTCTTGATGATCAGGCTGGGAAGAGCCAGGAAGTGGTGTCGAAAGGCTGCCCGAGGTCTGGAAATCCCTTAGAACACTCTGCGTAGCTGGTCGAGCACGTTGCCGGGGATGCTGATCACGCCCTTGAGGATGTTCATAATGGTTTCCCCGATGATCTTGGACTTGTCGATGTCCAGCCTGGGGTCGTAGAGCGGCCCGCTAATGCGCACTGGCACCTCGCCCACGTCCGGCACTGAGGCCATGAGGTTCAAGTCAATGCGTTCATCGTCCAAGTTGACCCAGCCGTCTCCTCTGGCGTTCAAGCCACTGCCGGTCAGGATCATGTCCCGGGTGATGGCCAGCCCTTCCCGGATGGTAAAGCTCGCTCCCAGTTTGCTGAAGGAAAGCCCTTCGGTTGGCTGATGCTGCACAGGCTGTGGCGCGTCCCTGTCTCCGATTACAGGAGCCTGCGGAGTTTCGCGTTTTCCTGTGCCTTCCTTGATGGACAGTTTGCCGTCGCGGACCATGAATCCGGCTGATCCCGTGGCGTGGCGGCGAAGGGCCCGGTCTGTGGCTCCGTGGGTGTCAACATTCACGTGGAAATCGCAGATGCCTTTGGACAGGGTCTCCGCTCCGGCAAGGTCTTTGAGCAAAAGAGCGGCGGAGAAGTTGCTCAGCTTGAGTTCCATCTGGGCCTTGAGCTCGCTGCCGCGCGCGTCCCCCCGGATGTCGATGGAGTAAGGCCCCCCGTAAAAGGAGGGAGCGCTCTGGCGCAGTTGGAAGCGGCCCGCAAGGGCTGAGAACTCTGTGTAGGCGTTCTCCCAGAGAAGACGGTCCTTGCGCAGCCACCCGAAGCGGACTTTGGCTTCCAGGGAAAGGTCCCGCAACTCGGCCATGGGCAAGGGTTCGTCCGGTCGTTTGGTCGGGTCCGAATGCTTGGGCGCAGGGCTTAGCCGGTCCAGATCCAGAGAATTGACTGAAAGCTCCAGCCGGTTCCTCGCTCCGCTGATGGACCCTTGGCCGGTGATGATGGTGTCGTCCAGGGAGGCCTGGATGCGGCTTATTCGAATCTCGCGCAAATTACCCCCGACAGCGGCCGAAAGCTTTGCTCTGCGCCACGCGCTGGGATCAGCTCCGGCAGGGATGGCCATGCCGATTCGAGGCGCCACCTCGCGCGGGCTGAATTCAGGTATGTCCAGGGAACCCGTGAGGTTCACGCCTCCCTGGGCTGGCTGCCCAGCAATCGCGGCCCGGCCTGGGACTCCGGCCAGATTGAGTTCCAGCGCGGAGAGATTGAAGCCGCCCTTTTCGAGATCGGCTTCGAATTTTCCTGTCCAGGAAGCACGGGAGGTCTTGCCGGGACCCGCGAAGGGCAAGGCCAGTTGGTGTACGCCTTCAGTTTTGGGCTGCTTGTACCACAATGGCGTTCCAGCGCTGTCCAGGGCCGCCTGGCCTTTGACATCCACTTGGGAAGATCGGACCATGCCCAGGGAATCCACTTTTATCGCCCCGGAAAGGTCGACCAGGACGGCTTCGCGTTGTCGCTCCCCGGTATGGGTTCCGGCGGTCTTGCTGGAAAACTTGAGATTCGCGGCGGCCCTGCTTAACGGCCAAGGCTGGGACACTCCCTGCTCGGGAGAGAACATGACAGATCCCTGGGTCAGCAGCAGGTCCGCCTGGCCATGCAGCCCCTGCCAGACAGGGACTTCCGGACTGACCGAGGATTCCGCGTTAAACCGGCATTCAAGAGGACCGTTCATTTTCGGGAGCTGCTGCCAAAGTGTGGAAAGTTGGGCGCTGTGGACTCCCAGTGCTGTAAGATTCATGGAGAGGTTCCGGCGTGCCGGCGAATCGTCAATCTCCAGTCCGCCAGAGAATTTTCCTCCCAGCGTTGAACCCGAAAGCGTGGACAGCTTGAGCGAGGAGGACGAGGCGTGCCCGGCAACCAGCATATCATCGATGTCAAAGTCTGGGGTGTTCACCTTTTTGGCGAAGATCCTGCCTTCAAGAGGCCAGGGGGACAAGCCGCTCCCGGTATCGCCGAACAGCGCGGCCAATTGGCGCAACCTAGTGACGTCAATCCGGTCGGCTTGAAGGTCCAATTGAGTGGCGGCTTGGCCGCCGGTCGCCTTGCCAGTGATGTGGGACAGGCTGGTGCGGAGATCGAGATCAATAATCTCCCAGCCTTGAGGCGCGGTGGTCGACTTGAAAGACAAGAGAGCGCTTGAGCCCCCAAGGATCGACCATGCCTGGCGCATATCCTCAGAGAGTACCTCTGGCCGCCAATTCTTGGAGTACTCGGCCAACCCGAGACGAGCTTTGCCTGCGATTCCTCCGGGGCCGGCTTCGCCGTTGACGGCCAATTCCACCATGGGAGGAGCGGCTTGCGGCGAAACACTCTCAAGCCCGAGCGCCTGTACGTTCGCGCTGCATGAAAAAAGCGACGACGTCTGGCCAGGCTTGACCCGAATATCCGAGGTGAAGAGTGCGTGTGGAGTTTTGGCCGTGAAGGGATAAATGCGGAACTCCCTTTCTTGGCCGCGTGCGGAAAGCTCCATGTCGGTTATCTCCATGGAGCCAGCTCGAAGATTAGTACCGGCGAAGCGGCCGTTCAAGCTTTTGAATCCGTCCTCGCTCCATATCCAGCGGGGAGCAATGCTGCCGAGCCACGTACCAAGGTTGAGATTCTGAGCCGAAAGATCAAAGGAAATGTCTCCGCCGATCTCCTTGACTGATCCGGAGAGTTTGCCCGGCCCGTCTCGAAGGACGACTTTGCTGGCCATCCATCCGCTTGGTGTGGAGCTGAGTTCCAATTCCGCGTTGATGTCACCGGTGGGCGGCGGTTGCTGGAAGGAGGGGTGTATCCTGGTTTCTCCCGACCGGAGGGCCGGGCGGCCGGGGTGTTCCATCCCGAGGAATTTTGTCCAAACACCCTGTCTGTCCGCCTTGGCCGCGAGGTTCAGATACACATAGGGTTTTTCTTCGTAGAGCCCGGCGGCGTTCACTTGGCCAGTAACCCGGGCGCCTAGTCCGTCCAAAATCAGGCTGGTAATTTCGAAGGCGCCTTGTTCTCCATGAATCATGGCCTTGGCAGAGAAGTTCACCCTCTCTGCCGGCAGCCCCGACTCCTTTGGCAACACCACCCAGCCGGCCGCAGTGGACTTGTGCACCAGTACGTGCTCGCCGCTCCCGCTGTAACTGGCCTGACCTTCGGCATGCAGTTCACCGGTGACGCCAAGCGGGTTCACCGTAACTTCGCATGAGAGGGAGAAATTGAATGGCCGCGAGGGGCTGGAGTTCAGATTCAAACGACGCACTTGGATTGAAAGTCCGGCTTGGCTGTCCGTGAAGGTGAGGGTGGCGTTTAAGAGTCTCAGCCCGGCTGGGAGACTTTCCACCGTCCAGCCTTTGGCGGTAGGAACTTCGGAAGCGCTTCCCTGTGGAAATATCGGCCAGTTTTCCCGGCCGGCCGGGTCGCGCTCAAGATTGAGGGTGGCCGAATTCATTGAGATGGAATCCACAACTATCCTTCTCGAAAAAAGGGCGGGAAGGCTTAGGGAAATGGTGGCGGAATCCAGACCAAGAAGCGGTTCCGGGCCGAAGCCAGGGTCGTTTGGAAGAGTGACTTTTCCGGTATGCAGTCCGAACCAGGGAACCATGGTCAATCGCACGTCGCCTTCGATGATGGCCGGCCGCTCGAGCGCCGCGGTAAGCGCTGCCTGGGCGTGGGTGCGAAGAGCTTCCTGGCCGATCAGGAAGGTTGCCGCCGGGGGCAGGGCGTAGGCGACGGCGGCCAGAACCGAGACCACGATCAGGAAGATCCGGACAAAAGGGTGCGCCAGAAGGAATCGACGTGAAGTGATTGTGTTCATGATGGGTACGGGATTCAACGCCACGATCCTTATAAAAACCATAGACCCATCGGGCGGAGGGTTCAAGTGCGCCGGCACTTCTTCGTGCCGGGACTGGAGGCCCTAAAGTCTCAGCAGGGCGTAGAGAGCCGTCATGTCCAGGCTGTCTCGAACAGTGGCCGCAAGCCTGTCCAGGGCAGCATCCAGCCCGCAGCCGGTACTCGACTCAAGAGGGGCCAACCCCTTTTTCGAACGCAGACAGTTGAGCCACCAGCGCCTGAACCCGCCAGAGTCGAACACCCCGTGCAGATAGGTGCCCCAGACCTGCCCCGCCTGGCCCCAGGCCACGGGCTGGCCGTCCGGCCGTTCAGCCAGGACAGCCAACTCATCCTGATGGCCCTTTAGCGCCCGGGTGACCCCATGGTGTATTTCGTACCCGGACAGCTCGAGGTGTGACGGCTTGTGCAGCGCTGTTGATTGGGCCAGAATTTTTTCCGGCATGAGTTCGGTTTCAATGGCCAGAAAGCCCAGGCCATGCTCCGCGCCCAGCTGCGATTCCAGCCCCATCGGATCGGTGATGCGTTCTCCAAGCATCTGCAGTCCGGCGCATATCCCGACTATCTCACAGCCACGCAGTTCTCCCAGAGCACTTGCCAAGCCGTTTTCGCGCAGCTTTGCCAGGTCCGCCAGGGTGTTCTTGCTGCCGGGGAGGAGGAGGGCGTCCGGAGAGCCGAGCTCATCAGGGTAGCGCACCACCCGCAGGGCCACGTCCGGTTCGAGGGCCAAGGCGTCGAAATCCGTGAAATTGGAGATGTGGGGAAGGTCCACCACTGCGATGTCCAAGTCCCGTGGTTCCTTGCAGGAAAATCCGTCCGCCTTGAAACTGACGGAATCCTCCTCTGGCAGGCCCAGGTCTTCGATGTTGGGGATCACTCCCAGCACCGGTTTGCCGGTCAGCTCCAGCATGAAGCGGTGGGCGGGTTCCAAGAGCGACGGATCGCCCCTGAACCTGTTGAGTACGTAGCCGCCCACCAGGGCGCGCTCGGCTTGGCTGAGAAGCTCCATGGTCCCGGCCAGGGCTGCGAACACCCCGCCCCGGTCGATGTCGCCCACCAAGAGAACCCGGGCACCGGCATGGACGGCCATGGCCATGTTCACCATGTCGTGGGCTTTGAGGTTCACCTCCGCCGGGCTTCCGGCCCCTTCCAGGATCACAGCGTCGAACTCGCCTGCCAAAGAATCGTACGCGGCTTTGGCCGCTTCGAAGGCTTTCGGTTTGTAGGAGACGTATTCGCGGACCCGCATGTTGCCCACGGGTTTGCCCATGACGATGACCTGGGAGCCGGTGTGCGAAGAGGGTTTTAACAGCACCGGATTCATCCGGGCCTGGGGGGCGAGGCCACAGGCCCGGGCCTGGAGTACCTGGGCCCTGCCCATCTCCTCCCCCCGGGCGGTGACAAATGAATTGAGCGACATGTTCTGGGCCTTGAACGGAGCCACGTTGATCCCGTCCTGGCGCAGGATGCGGCACAGCGCCGCGGTGAGCACGGACTTGCCGGCATTGGAGGAGGTTCCCTGCACCATGAGCGCGGGGGTGGGACGCTTTCGCAGCGTCTTCTTGGTGTGCGGTGCGAGGATCTCCGCCAGGGATTCCAGGAGCCGGTCGTTATCTCCCTCGGCGCGAACGGCCACCCGGAAGTAGCGCTGGTCGAGACCCGCGAAATTGGAACAGTCCCGTATGGCGATGTGTTTTTCCAGGAGCTTGGCTCTAAGGAACGGAACATCATGGAACTGCGGATGATTCCCAGAACTGAACCCCGGGTTCGGTGCTTTGGCGCAATCG
>JACQYS010000018.1 GCA_016208105.1 Desulfovibrio sp. | reverse complement strand
TAGCTCGATCTTTACTTCTTTGTAGGTCAGTTCGCATTCCCATCGGCGATGATATTCCCCAGCCAACTCCGCAGCCGGGTATTCCGCGGGGTCGACCAGGTCGGTCAGAAGCCGGACCCTCTCCCCGTGGCCGACACGGAACTCGAGTAAGCGCGCCGTAATCGTAGTGTCCCTGTCGCCTTTGGCTAGTTTCCGCCGGGCCATGCTACCGGGACGGACCTCCACCAGGGAGTCCCCTTTTCCCAGGCGCTGCAGAAATTTTGGCTTCCAGTGCGCCGAGATTCGGGCCACATAATGAGCACCTTTCTTGCCGCACAGCAGGAAGAACCCGAACGAAGCCAGGCCACGGTCGACCAGCACCAGGTCCTTTGGGCCCAGGTTTCTCAGTAAATACGGGAGCCCCACCTGTTCCCCGCAGGAAATCCGCATGAAGCGGGCATCGCGAATCTGGTGCAGGGCAATGGCTGTCAAGAATACCCCGCGGACCTGCGGGTAGGCCGCGTCACCTCGCTGGCAGGTGTGGCGCCCGAAGGCCACCTCGTTGGCCGGAGTGTCCGGCACGGTGAACTCGGAGCCGTCGACCGCCCACTCGCGAAGCCCGTGAAAGGTGACGGGGACCGGCTCCAGGTAGTTCTCGACGGTTTCCCGGTATAACAGCTTGAGGGGCCCCGCCCGCAGACGTTCGCGGGCGTGAACCAGAGCCTCCGGCGTGACCGGGTTACGGCCAAGCCCGGGTTCGGCCGTTCTTGCGCAGTGAAGCAGGCGCCGAAAGACGTTCGGAATGGAAAGGTTGCGGTAGAGAGCCATGGCGACCACCAGCCAGATGACGATCAACGGCTTGAGAGGGCATGCTCTCTTGCTCCCACGACCGGTTTTTGCCAGGACCTGCTCGCCCAGCGCCCTGAGATCTGCCTTCAGCAATCCCTGGATTACGTAGTCTTTGCTCACGTCGGCCAGGGTTTTGTGAGTTTTGTTGAAAAGCACAGGGTAGCCTCCCTCTTTCAGGTTTCGTGTAACAATTACACCTTCGAGAGCGGAGGCTATAACCTTGCTAATTTTTGAACAATTTTCTATATTTTATGCCGAAATTCCTAATCTTTTTGGGATCCAGGCCTACCGTTTCAAGAGAAGGTCACGGTTGATGGTGTCCAAAGTCTTGAACT